>JABAAA010000220.1 GCA_014239005.1 Alphaproteobacteria bacterium
TGTTTTAGGGATAAAATTAAAAATGGCAATAGACAGACATCTAGATCGTAAAATTTTTAAGCCAAATATCCTTGTCTTGGCTTGGCTTGCAGAAGGCTGGGCTAATTTTAAAAAATTTTTACGATATCTTTCAAACACGACGGAGAGAAATTTAACTCAGCAGAATAAGCAATATTTTTTCCAACCAGAAGCTTTATCTGCTTTTCCTTCAAAAAAAATAGAAGAGGTTACTTCCCTTTTTAAATCCGTTCGCAAAAGAGGGGCATTAAAGTTAAACAGGATAATACATGGTGATGTTTTAAAAGAATTAAAAAAAATAGAAGGTTCAGAAGTATTTGATTTGATTATAGCAGATCCTCCTTATAATATAGGAAAAGATTTTGGCGTTAATAATGATACCATGCCGTTAGACGATTATATTGAATGGACAAACCGCTGGCTTTCAGAATGTTTACGTTTGGTCTCGGCAAAAGGGTTGATTTATGTTTACGGATTTTCGGAAATTCTTGCTCATATTTCTGTTAGGTATCCATTGGAAAAACAGAGATGGCTTATATGGCACTATACCAATAAAACAACCCCAACCTCGCAATTTTGGCAACGTAGCCATGAATCGATACTTTGTTTTTGGAAGGCAGATAAACCTACTTTACTTGTCGATCAAATACGAGAAAACTACACTTCCAGTTATCGTAAGTGCATTGGACGAGTCCGTAAGGGAACTCAAAGTAGGTTCGGCAAGGGAATTGAAACTTTTTATGGTGGACATGAAAACGGCGCGATGCCTCGTGATGTGTTGAAACTTTCTGCTTTGGCTGGTGGATCGGGTAGAAAAGAGCGTTGGTTTTTGTGTCGTTCTTGTGATGAGAAAGTTTTTCCACCAGGAGCTCTTTCTGAACATGAGTCTTGCGATGTGCTAAAACATCCCACGCAAAAACCACTGGGGTGGACAGCGCGACTGATTCAATCAATTATTCCTGCTTCAGGGGGAAAATTGCTCGTTCCCTTTGCGGGTTCTGGCTCGGAATGCGTGATGGCTAACACCATGGGTGTTGACTATCTTGGCATAGAGTTAAACAAGGAGTATGTTGCTCTTTCTAGGCAATGGTTAAAACAGAGGCAAAAAAATGACTAATTACAATTTGCAAAATTTTGAAACTTTTCTATCACGCATCGATCTTGAAGATTATCGTATGCGGTTTAAGGATATTAAAATAGTCGAACTAGATTTGCCTAAGGAGATACAATGCCTTGCTGCTATCTACAGTCATTACTGGAAAAGCGGGGAGGATGAATTTTTCATGTTCGATAAATTTTATAAAAATTTATATCTTCCTTCAGTAAAAGAAAATTTGGAAGTGTTTCGTAAGAAAGCACAGTTCAGTTGCGAAACTTTCTATCGAGGATTGCCAGCTCGAATGTACAGAACTTGGGCTTCCTTATTAACTCAAGTCCAAGGAGCATATCTTATCGATACTATTTATAAAAACGGAAATGTTAAAATGAGCGTTAACGAAGATCATAAAAACCGTGATATTACATTCGCATTGCCAAATATAGGACGTTGCGCTCTGCAAATTAAAAAATTAACTAACCGCCGTGAAGCATTTAAGTTGCCTAAGGTCGAACCTGAAAAAGTTCAACCAATCAATGTTGT
>JABAAA010000221.1 GCA_014239005.1 Alphaproteobacteria bacterium
AAAACAAGGATTGAAAAACAGCAAGCATTCAAGCGCAAAACTCACTTTCATCGTCGTTGATTCGAGACAAAAAAGCAAGTTCTTTATTTAGCGTTTCTTTTGAATTCTCGTGCCGTGACAGAAGGGAGCTTTGTCACCTCAGCTCGCTAGCATAGGCACAGAACCTTGGATGAGAGATTCTTGTCGAATCGCCGCTGGTGCCTCATACACCCTGCGTTTCATTCCGCACTCGCGCAAAACCTCGTTCAATGTTCCGTCTTCGACGCAGACCTCGAAAAACAATTCGACCGCCTCTTTAACATTTCTCTGTGCGTCTCTCTTGCTGTCGCCGTAGCTGGTCACTTGCAATACGGGGCAAAAGGCTACGAAGTGTCCGTGTTCTTGCCAAATTTGCACAGGCAAACGAAACTGAAATTCTACTCCTAAAGGGGAACTAGCCCTGCTACCAAAGATTTCAAGCAACCTTGCAAGCCACCCTTTCCTTGAACGATGAATTTCGGTGGAGATTTTTTTGTCCATGGCACTTTCCTCTTCAAGAGACCAACAAGCCCAAACCTGCGCTCATGGTAGTCGCCATCGAGGTGAAAAGCAAGCAAAAGCTCGAAGCAGAAAAGCAAGAAGAAGATAGTACTACCTTTTTACGGATTCTTGTGTTTTTCGTCTCTCGCAACGGGACTCTGGCATGGATTTTGCATCTCCGCTTGCAGATACTCCCTCTTGCTCCGACGAGTTCCCGATGTTCTTTCTGCTGCGTTTCTTCTTCGGATGGATCCTCCGCTTGGCGCTGATCGCGCTCGTTTGCGTCATCTTGGTGCAAAAAGCCTTCGGCACTTCGCGCATCAAAGACATCACCGATTTCGAGGGCGTGCGCGACAATCTGCTCGTCGGATACGGAATCGCCGTCGGACTCAACGGTACAGGCGACTCCTTGCAAGATTCCGTCTTCACACGCGAGAGCCTGCTCGGCATGCTCGAAAGACTGGGCGTCAACGCACGCGACACAAACCTGCGCACCGACAATGTCGCCGCCGTCATGGTAACGGCAACCCTCTCGCCGTTCGCACGCCAGGGATCGCGCGTCGATGTGACAGTATCAGCTTTGGGAGACGCTACTTCCCTGCAGGGAGGAACACTGCTCGTGACACCCCTCATCGGCGCAGACGGAGAAGTCTATGCCGTAGCACAGGGCAGAGTAGGCATCGGGGCGGTCAGCCGACAGGACGCACTCAGACAAGGCAGAAACCAGCGCGGCGTTGCTACCAGCGGGCGAATAGCCGACGGCGGAATCGTCGAACGCGAGGTCGCCTTCGATCTGAACGCGCGTCAGAATCTGAAACTGGCGTTGCGACAACCCGATTTCACGACCGCGAGCAGAATCGCCGCGGCGATCAACGGATTCGTCGGAGACGAGATCGCGCGCGCCATCGATCCGGGCACAGTCGACTTGTTCATTCTCTCGCAGGAACGCGGCGGCGCCGTATCCCTGATCGCAGATATCGAACAGCTGCGCGTCAACACCGATCAACCCGCTAAAGTCGTCATCGACGAGCATTCGGGCGTCATCGTCATGGGCGAGGATGTCGCCATCGAAGAGGTCGCCATCGCTCACGGAAATCTGACGATACGAGTCAGCGCAGAGATCGAGG
>JABAAA010000222.1 GCA_014239005.1 Alphaproteobacteria bacterium
AACACCCACCACAAAACCCCCAGAAACACTCAACAATCCCTGCAAACCCACCAATAAACCCCTGTTCGCAAAAACATTCACCTCAAACACATCCCGCCACATCCCCTCGTCACTATGCGCAACAGGACCCAACTCCCCCAATACACCCGCATTCAAAATCACCCCCTCCAATCCCCCCAACTCCTCGAAGATCATCGCACCCAATTTTTCTGTCGTCATCACCTCTCCCACTGCTTTTTTCGCTCCTTTTTTGATCTCTGCCCCCTCCCGCAAGTCCATCACCACCTTGATAGGACGAGGAAACCCCCTCTCCACAATTTCCTCCACAACCTCCGACAACGCGCCCTCCGTCCTCGCCGTCAATACCAACCTCACCCCCCGCTCGGCAAAGCTCATCGCCAAAGCCCTCCCCAAGCCCCGCGAAGCGCCCGTCACCAGCAATCGCAACCCCTCCACAAAAACTCACTCCCGCGACAACAAACTCAACTGCCCGTATGCAGCCTTGCCAAATTCCTCGTCGATCAACTCCACAGGATACACACCCGTAAAACACGCGCTACACCAACCCTCCCCGTTCAAACCCCCACCCTCGCAGCCCTCCAGCGCTCGATACAATCCCCCCTCCGACAAAAACGCCAACGAGTCGCAATCAAGCCTTTTCGCCATCTGTCCAACCGACAAGCGAGACGCCAACAACTCCCCGCGCTCAGGCGTGTCGACGCCGTAATAACAAGGATGCGTGATCGCAGGAGACGCAATCCGCATATGAACCTCCCGCACGCCCGCCTGCCTCATCAAGGCAATGATTTTGCGCGAAGTCGTCCCGCGCACCAACGAATCGTCGATCAAGACAACGCGCTTGCCACACAACAGAGCCTTGTCCGCGTTGTGCTTCAGTCGTACGCCGAAATGACGAATCTCCTGCTGCGGCTCGATAAAGGTGCGCCCGACATAGTGATTGCGGATGATCGCAAAATCGATCGGCAATTCCAGTTTCTCGGCAAAACCCAATGCCGCCGCAACCCCCGAATCCGGAATGGGAACCACGCAGTCACACATCGGCAGCAACCCCACCGCCTCCTCCGCCAACTCCGCGCCCAGCCGCTTGCGAACCTGATAGATCGAGCGTTTGACAACTTCCGCCGCCTCCTCCTTGCCTTTCTTTTCCTTGCTACTGTCCTTTTCTTTGTCCTTTTCACCGTTGTCCCGCCTCGCCTCTCTTTCTTCTTCCGTGCGTTTTGAGACGACCAACGAATCGGGACGCGAGAAATAGATATGCTCGAAGACGCACGAACGCCGCGCCACAGGGGGCGCAAAACGCTTGGATGCGCCAAACAACTTCTTCCTCTCTTTGCTCCCTTCCTTGCTCCCTTCCTTGTTCGCTTCTGGGGTGGCTTCTCCCCTCTCTTGTATCTTCTTTCCTTGTGTCAGCTTTCCTTGCGTCTTCTTTCCTTGCGTCTTCTTTTCGCCAAAGAAGGATCGCATCTCGACCAGCCCGCGTGCACGACGTCTTGAGAAGACGACCACCTCGCCAGGCGCGATCTCGCGGCGATACTCGGCGTCGATGATGTCCAACGCGCACGACTCGGAAGCGACGATCACGCCGCCGTCGCGCGTGCTGCCCAACAGCAACGGACGCAAACC
>JABAAA010000223.1 GCA_014239005.1 Alphaproteobacteria bacterium
GCTGGAGATTTCTACGGAGCCAAAAAATTTCAACATGTCTGCGCTATCCTACTCTTTGCCTATTCTTTTGCCTGTTCTCTTGATTTTGTCGCCTTGAGGACAAAGATTGCTCCGCGAAAAGGTCGCTCCGCGGGTTGCTCCGCGGAAAAGGCTACTCCGCTTTCTGCTCGCGCCGATGCTAGCGCGAAAGAGGTGTGTTTGCAAGCGGTAATTGTAAGTTTCGGTGTTGTTGATTTTTAGTTCAAGGCTTTTTTGTTTAAGTGCTGTTTTGTTTAGGGTCTGGTTTTTTGGGCGGAAGGTTGGGGAAGGAAGACGATCACCAGGAAGAGGGCGAGCGCGTTCAACGTGTGCCACAGGAAATGCGTTCCGTGCGTCCAATCACTGCAGAGCGGCAGGTCGAGCGTGCGCATCGTCAGGGATAGGGCAAGCACTGCGAAGGCGGCACCGATACCGATGGCGGAGCGATGCAGGGAGGAACGGAGGAGAACGTCCGTCTGTTTTTGAGCGCGCCATTGCATCAGCGCGCCGATCACCCCCAATGCGACGATCGGCGAAAGGTAGACGGAGAAGGATTCCAGGAAAGAGGTGATCGTGGAGAAGGAGGCGAGTAGCGGCACGAGTGCCAATATGGTGGCAGTTCCGAAGAAGGCTTGCAGCTTCGAAAAAGCCAACCCGCGCACGAACAGTGCGGTGCTGGCGCGCATCGTAAAAACGAGGATGGCAAGCACGTCCAACAGAGAAAAAACAAGCCAGCCGCTGATGTGGAAGGCCCAGGAAGCAAGTCCGATGGCAGAAAGGTCGAGGCACAGCATCGAGCGTGTTCGGTCTTTCTTGGCGTCATTCTTGGCGTCTTTTTTGGCGTCTTTTTTGGCGTCTTTTTTAGCGCCTTTTTGTCGTTGGCGAGGAAAGAGGGAAAAGGCGGCGAAAGCGGCGAACAGGAACAGCAGGCTGCTCCAGGCGTTCAGGGGTTCTTGCCACCAGCCGATAGCGGCGCGTTCGCAATAGAAGTCGAACGGCGACAGAAAATCTTCCCACAACTTTATCGCAGGAGGCGAGGGTTCTTCGTAGAGTTCGGGGGGATTGAAGTAGGCGAATTTGGTCACGAGCTTGGTCATCGGAAAATGTGGAAATCTTTGTGGGAATCTTTTGTCGTGTCATCCTTTGCGGATGCGGTGGACGAGGGTGGTGTTGTTTGTGTGTTGTGTGAGCAGGTGGTGGTGCTGTTCTTTACAGAAGTGTTGGAAATCTTTGAGCGAGCCTGGATCGTCGGAGACGATGCGTAGGATAGTTCCGGAGACGAGCGTTTGCAACTGTTTGCGTGCTTTCAGGACGGGCAGGGGGCAGATGAGACCACGCGTGTCCAAAGTCTCTTCTGGAGAATCTTCGAGAACCTCTGCTGGAACCTCTTCGGGGGTCGCTTCTGGAACCTCTTCGGTTTCTTCGGAAGCTTCGGGAGACGACGGAATCATGCGGTGATTGTGCAGGCAGAGCGAGACAAACGCAAGGCGTTGCTTTCCACACCAACCCTTGCAACGCACCCCCCCTGCAACGCATGATGTCCGCATGCTTGCAAAAATTCTCCGCTTCCCCCTGCTGCCTACCGTCGCCATGGTTGCCATCGT
>JABAAA010000224.1 GCA_014239005.1 Alphaproteobacteria bacterium
GCTGGCGCCATGTTTCGAAGTTGCGCTCCACCTACACCGAGGCACTGCCGCGGGAGGTGCAGACAACAGGACGCATCCACACCTCGTTTTCCATGAGCGGCGCACAAACGGGGCGACTGGCGTCGTCGGAGCCGAACTTGCAAAATATCCCTGTGCGCGACGAGGAAGGACGCGGCATCCGCAGCGCCTTTGTCGTCGAGAAAGGCTTTGCTTTGGTCTCGTTGGACTATTCGCAGATCGAGTTGCGGCTGGTCGCTGCCCTCGCCTCCGTCCGGGGCATGCTGGAGAGTTTTGCAGAGGGACGCGACATTCATCAGGCGACCGCGCAAGAAATGTTCGGCGCGTCTTCGAACGAGGTTTCCGAAGCACGTGCCAAGGAACAACGTCGCGCTGCCAAGGCGGTGAACTTCGGGCTGCTCTACGGCATCTCGCGCTTCGGTTTGTCAAAGCAGCTGGGCGTGAGCGAGGGCGAAGCGCAGGACTTGATCGACCTGTACTTTGCCCGCTACCCCCAGCTCAGGGACTATCGCGCGAAGACGGTCGCGCTCTGTCGCAAGCAGGGTTATGTCGAGACCTTGTTTGGCAGGAAGGTTCACCTGCCGCTGATCGCCGAGCGCAAACACAACTTGCAACAGCACGCCGAGCGGCAGGCGATCAACGCGCCGATTCAAGGGACGGCAGCCGACCTCGTCAAGCAGGCGATGGTGCGCATCCACCGCGCGTTGTACGACAAGAAACACGCTCTTTATGGCACGCGCATGATCTTGCAAGTTCACGACGAGATCGTCTTGGAGGCGCCGATCGCACGGGCGGAGTCGAGCGCGCGCGCCGCTCAAGAGATCATGCAACGCGCCGCCGAGCCGCAACATCCCCTACCCGTCGACTTGGAGGTCGAATATCGCATCGGCGCGAACTGGGCTGCCTGATCAGCCCTTATCGTCTTCGGAAGAGGGAGAAAAGGGAGAAGGAGGAGGGGAAGGCGAAGAAGGAGTAAAAGAAGGAGTAGCTGTTTCGGCGAACGGGGCGACGGAAGAAGATTCGCTCAATGGGGTTGGGGTTGTCGTCTCGCCTGCTGCTTCGGTCGTTGTGGGCAGCGACGTTGTATCGGCAGATTGTGTGGGGGGGAGGGAGAAGAAGTTTTCTGCCCCGGCAAAGCTGCTCGTCTCTTTTGTGCTCTCTTCGTTATTTCTTTCGTTATTCCCTTCGTTATTCCCTTCGTTGTTCTTTTCGACGCTTTCTCCTTCCACGCTCGTAGCATCGGTGCTTGTATCTTCGATCTTGGGCGAGGCGGAGGAGGGGTGGGGAAAAGAAACGTTGCTATCGTAGGTTGTGTGTAGCGTTTCTGCTGCCTCGTCGAGCTGTGCGCTCTGCTCTTTCAGCTTGGCGATCTTTTCTTGCAACGACGCCTGTCCTTGTTCCGCCGCGTCGGCGAGCGAGACGATGCTGTCAGAAGAGGAAGCATCGGGAGGGCTGCTCTCCGTTTCCATCGTTGCGCTCGCTGTCGTGTCGCTTGCCATCGTCGTTGTGTCGCTCGCCGTCTCTGTTGTCTCGCTCAAGGTTTGCGCCTCTGTCTTTCCTTCCCATGTCGAGAGGGGGGGCGGCGATGGCGAGAAGGG
>JABAAA010000225.1 GCA_014239005.1 Alphaproteobacteria bacterium
CGCAAGCCATGAAGACGAAATAACCTCTCGCGCCCATCGTCGCGATGCAAACCGCCGTCAACAACGGCGAGCACATGCAACCCAACGCCGAGAGCAGGTAGACGCGTCCGCTGATCGCCACCGATTGTCCTTCGGGGGCAAGGTCGTTGATATGGGCGACGCAGTTGCCGTAAATCGGCAACGAGAGCGCACCGCTGGCAGCGAAGAGGATGATCGTGAGCCGAGGCGTTTCGCTGCTGAAGAACAAGAAGGAAAGAATCGCTCCCACGCAGACGACGAACGTCGTATACATAATGACCGAGCGACGGTCGACCTTGTCCGAGATGTAGCCGACAGGTCCTTGCAGCACGGCGCCGCCGACGATGAGCGAGAACATCATCACCGAGATCTCAGCGATCGACATGCCCGCCTTGTAGCCGAAGTAGCCCCCCATCGAGAAGAGGGAGGTGTGCGTGCCGGAGATCATCGGGATCGCCACCGCCCCAAACGGCGAGACGCGATAGAGCGCACGCACGCTGAAACGAATCGGCGTGGGGATCTTCGGCGAAGGACGCACGCTCATCATCATCGGCACGATCGCGCTCGACAACAGCACCGAGACCAAAATGAACAAGGTCGCCTCCGAAGGAGGCGCAACATTCAACAACAGCTGACCACACGCAAAACCCACAAAGTGCACAATCATGTAGGTGGCAAGCAGCCTTCCGCGAAAAGCGTTCGAAACGCTTTCGTTCAGCCAGCTTTCCGCAACGATGTACAGCCCCGTGTAACAGAAGCCCACAAAGATCCGCAGAAAAAACCACGCCAAGGGTTCGACCCAAACGAAGAACAGCAGAATCGCCGCCGAAGCCACCGAGGCAAACGCGCCGAACACCCGCACATGCCCTGTGCGCTCGACAAAGCCTTGCGTCAGCAATCCTGCGAACAGCATGCCCAAGTAGTAGCCCGAGATCACAAAGCCGCTGGTGATGTCCGAAAAATTTTCTTGTCCCGAGCGAATCGCAATCAAGCTGCCTTGGATGCCGTTGCCCATCATCAGCATCAGAAAGCCGAACAACAGCGTCCACGAGTTTCGATAAACCTCCGGCAGACGCACCACCGCCAGCGCGCGCAAAAAGCGCCGCAACGCCGACAAAAGACGCGGAGGCATCACAATATCGGAGGACAGAGCGGAAGCGGAGGGTTTGACGGACATCAGGACAAGCTCAAGAAAAACTCAAAAAAACTCAAAAAAGAGGGCAGGTAATGTTCGATGTAAAACTTCATAAAACAACAACAACGAAAAAGAGCGCACGCGCCCCTGCCTGTACGCCCTCCAAGCAGAGCTTGTCAAGCGATTTCTTGTGCGTTATGGTCGCCTTTGTTGACTTCGTGCTTTTACCAAAACCTGTTTTGACAAGCCCTATCTTGTGAACGACAAAAAAAGCCCTTACCCCGTCCTTTTGCCCAACACCGAGTTTCCTCTGCGCGCTGCCATGGCAGAACGCAGGGAGGATTTTTTGTGCGCGTGGCAACGCATGGACTTGTGGCAAAAACTGCGCGAGCGCAAAACACAAGAAAAACGCGACTTGTTCGTCTTGCACGACGGTCCTCCGTACGCG
>JABAAA010000226.1 GCA_014239005.1 Alphaproteobacteria bacterium
CTCCCACCGCCAACGGAGAAACAACCCCCGCTACCTCCCCCGCTACCTCCCCCGCTACCTCCCCCGCAACTCCCTCCGCTGTCGTTCCCGCCGAAACCACCTCGCCGTTACACCTCGAAGAAGTCGAACAAGCCCTGCTCGGCGCCATGCTCCGCAACAACCGCGTCTACGACGACCTCGCCGACCGCCTCTCCATCGACGACTTCCATCATCCCGCTCACCAAATCATCTACAAAACGCTGGGAGAACAAGCGCTCAGAGGACAGCAAGCCAACGCGCTAACCCTCGCATACCTCCTCTCCGACGACGATGCACTCGAAGCTCAAGGCGGCGCAGAATACCTCTCCTACCTCGAAAACGCACTCCTGCCCAGTGTCCCCAAAGACTACGCTCGAATCCTCCGCGATCTTCGCCTCAGACGAAACCTCGTCGATATCGGGCAGACAACAACCGCGCGCGCTCAAAAAATCGAACCCCAAGAACAAGCCGACGCGCTCATCGAAGAAGCCGAAGAAAAACTCTTCAACCTCGCAACCATCGGAGAACAAGAGCAAATCCTACACGACCTCGGATCAGCATCCGAAAACGCCAGGCAAATCGCCCAGCGCGCCATGGAGCGAAAACGCGACATCGTCGGCATCAACACAGGCTTTACCGAACTCAATCAAATGCTGGGTGGATTGCACGATTCCGACCTCCTCATCCTGGCAGGAAGACCCTCGATGGGCAAGACCGCGCTCGGACTCACCATCGCATACAACGCAGCCCAACAAGTCGCGCGAGACGAAAACGAACCCGGACGCACCCTCTTCTTCTCGCTGGAAATGTCGGCAGAACAACTGGCGACAAGGCTCATCGCAGCGCGCTCGGGCATTTCGAACGACAGAATACGCCGCGGCGAAATACGACGCGACGACTTCCAAAAAATCTCCGAAGCATCGCGCTACATGGCAGAACTGCCCTTGTTCATCGACGATAGCGCCGCACTCAGCGTGAGCGCCTTGCGCCAACGAGCGCGTCGCGCGAAAAGGCAGAAGCATATCGATTTGATCGTCGTGGACTATCTGCAACTGTTGCACCTGGCGCACGGCGAGCATCGAGAGAACCGCGTGCAAGAGATCTCCAGCATCACGCGCGCCTTGAAGGCGTTGGCGAAGGATTTGAATATTCCTGTACTTGCAATCTCGCAATTGTCGCGCGAAGTGGAAAAGCGCGATCCTCCTCGTCCGCTGCTTTCCGACCTTCGAGAATCAGGCGCGATCGAGCAGGATTCCGATGTGGTCATGTTCATCTATCGAGAGGTCTACTACCTTAGGCGCAAAGCCCCCGAACAGCGCGCAGAGGAGGAGGTCGCGCAGTTTGAAGCGCGTGCCAAGGCGCACAACGACTTGGTGGAAAAGAAGCGCAACAAGGCAGAGCTGTTGATTTCCAAACAGCGACACGGACCCGTCGGCACGGTAGAACTTTTCTTCGATGGCAACCTCGCGCGATTCGACAACTTGGAAACCGTAGAGCGAGAAGGTATCGACAACAGATTTTAGCGTCAAAGTTAGATCAAATTAAGTCGAATTAGATTTTGCGCGCTCGAAT
>JABAAA010000227.1 GCA_014239005.1 Alphaproteobacteria bacterium
TACGAACGGCGAACGATGGATTCGTTATGTATGGCAGGAGGGAAGCAAGGGAGGAATTAAAGAAGATAAGATTTTTAATATCCAACAGAGAGAGGAAAATTCTATTACTCCTGATATTAGAAATTTAATTAATACACTGGAGAGTGACCTGATCCCTCGCACTCCTCCTACGGGAAAGGCGGTGGTGGGTATTTTCATACCTTTGAATCGTCAAGTGACGACTTTTGCTAAGAAAGCACAAAAGCACGAATCTTATAAAATTAAATTTAATTTGTGGCAAGAACAATTGCTTGGCGCACACATGAACATTCCGCAAGGAGAGGAGGGTCATGATCTTTTCTCTCGGCATACGCTATTGATAGCTGCCTCGCGTTTGATTGCTGCCGAGCTGTCGCGGGATGCCCCGACAGATATTGTCGCGCGTATCACAGCTAGCGGAGGTTTTGTCACTTGGCTTAATTGGGAAGGAGAACAGCAAGATTTGCGAAAAGAGGGGAAAAAAGTTTGTTCTGCAATCTATCAAGCAGTCATTCATTACGATTGGGGCAAAGCAGGTGAAGATATTTTAAAACATCTTTACCAAGATTTTATTCCTAAGAAAGATAGACACGATTTTGGAGAATACTATACGCCCGATTGGTTGGCTAAATTGATCACAGAAAAAGTATTAGACGAAGATTATTGTAAAAAAGCTTTGTTGGCAGCTTACAAGGGAGAAGATTTGTCAGGATTAGGTGTTCTGGATCCTAGTTGTGGTTCTGGAACTTTTTTGTATGCTGCTGCGAAGAGGTTGTTGTCTTTTGCCGAAGAGATTATTGAGGGAAAGTTAGCGCAGGCAAATGCGGTTGTTTCATTGCTTTATGGGTTTGATATTCATCCTGTTGCGGTCGAGCTTGCTTATGCGACTTTGGCAACGGCTTTCGAGGTTCAACCTAGCCGTCCTATGCAGATTTATCTAGGCGATGCTTTACAATTACATCGTGAAAGTTTTTCTAAAAATCTTGGAGCTGTTGCGCTTTTTGAAAAAGGAGGATTGTTATTAAAAATATCTAGTGAAGACGGTAAGTCAAAAGATGAAATTATTTTTCTGAATAAAACTTTGGCACGTGATGGATTTGAAAGTATTGTAAAAATCATCGCTGGCACTAAAGCACGTTCTGACAGCGTAGAAATGATGTTTGAAGGATTTAAAATAGAGGAAGAACATGAAAAAAACACTTTGCGAAAAGCAGCTAAAACTTTCCAAGAATTACGAAATAAAGGAAGAAATGGAATTTGGGAATGGTTTATTAAAAACCTTGCGCAACCTCATCGCTTGGCAGAATCTAGGGTGGCGCGTATCATTGGCAACCCGCCGTGGATCACGCATAATGATTGGGAAGGAGACAGGCAAGATAATTTAAAAAATCTATCAAATCTTCTTAAAGTTTGGCAAGGAGGTAAGTCGTCACCGCAAAACGATTTGGCAGCGTTGTTTGTTGTTCGTGTTTTAAAATTATACTGGGCTTCAAGTGCGCAATTTTCTGAAAGAGGTTTTGGGTTTGTGCTTCCTGGCTCAGCGTTAGAATCAGGAGCTTGGGAACGATT
>JABAAA010000228.1 GCA_014239005.1 Alphaproteobacteria bacterium
GCATCCATAAAATCGATCGAAACACGCGTCGTCGCCTCCGTGCCGCTCGACCCCTCATCAGGAGGTATAATCCGTACATGATAATCTACCAATCGTAATCCCTCCAACTGCGGATACATCTCCGTCAATCCCTTCCGCAACGCCTTGTCTAAAGCATTCACAGGACCACACTCACTCACCGCCGCCGTCAATCGCTCTACACGATCGCCTCCCTGTTCCTTGCCCTCGTCCTTAGATTTGTCCCTATCTTTGTCTTTTGCTCGCAACGCGACGATCGCCTCTGATTCGATCACCTCCTCGCCCAAAGCGTTCCATCGCCGCTCGTCCATCACACGAAAACGATCGATCGTGTAAAAATCGACAACGCCTCCGCGAACGCGCAACGCGAGCAGGCTCAAGCTCGCCTCCGAATCTTCGTAGCTGTAGCCCTCCGACTCGCGCTGCTTCACCTCTTGCAACAGACGATCCAACTGCGCATCCGAAAAATCTCCCAACCCCAAGTCGCCTAACCGCATTCTCAAGTTCGCCCGCCCCGCCTGATCCGAAACCACGATCTTGCGACGATTCCCGACACGCTCCGGCGCGATATGCTCGTAGGCACGCGTCTCGCGCGCCACCGCCGAGCCGTGCAAGCCGCCCTTGTGCGCAAACGCTGCCATTCCCACATAAGGCGACTCTGCGCGCGGCACGCGGTTCAATCGATGATCCAACAAACGCGACAAATCGACCAGTCGCGCCAACGATCGCTCCTCGACACTCGTCTGCAACCCCATCTTCAACATCAAATTGGGAACGACGGCGATCAGATCGGCGTTGCCGCAACGTTCCCCGATGCCGTTCAACGTCCCCTGTACTTGATCCGCCCCCGCCCGCACCGCAGCCAACGAGTTGGCGATCGCATTGCCCGTGTCGTTGTGCGCGTGAATTCCCAAACGCACCCCCTTGCCAAGAGGCTCGCCCTCCTTCTTGTCGCTACGGACAACAAAACGCGCGCTCACCTCGTCGGTGATGCGTTCGATCTCGTAGGGCAACGTGCCGCCGTTCGTGTCGCACAGCACCAGCCACGAGGCGCCGCCTGCTGCCGCGGCGTCCAGACAGGCGAGCGCGTAGGAAGAATCTTGCTTGTAGCCGTCGAAAAAATGCTCGGCATCGAAGAAACAGCCCCCCGCTCCCTTGCGCTTTACCGCTTCCGCGCACGAATTTTTTATCATGCGCAAGTTCTCGTCGCGCGCGATGCCCAGCACCTCGTCGACTTGGAACGCCGAGCTCTTGCCGACTAGACAGGCGTGGGAGCTTTTGGACGAGAGGACTTGCGCAAGACTGGGGTCGTTGCTCGCGCTGCGCTCGGCTCGACAGGTCATGCCGAAGGCGACCAGCTTCGCGCGTCGGAACGTCGGCGGGTTTGCAAAGAATTTGCTGTCCGAAGGGTTGGCGCCAGGCCAGCCCCCCTCGATGTAGTCGATGCCGAACTGATCGAGCGCGTTTGCCAGCACGTATTTGTCGGCGAGCGAAAAGTCCACCCCCGATCCTTGCGCACCGTCGCGCAAGGTCGTGTCGAACAAGG
>JABAAA010000229.1 GCA_014239005.1 Alphaproteobacteria bacterium
ACGATCTCTGCCAATGTTCCCGTTGCGACGATCTCGCCGCCGTGCTTGCCTGCGCCCGGTCCCATGTCGACGATATGGTCGGCGGCGGACATGGCTTCAAGGTCGTGTTCGACGACGACGACCGTGTTGCCAAGATGTTTGAGACGATCGAGCGTCGCCAGCAGCTTGTGATTGTCGCGTTGGTGCAAGCCAATCGAGGGCTCGTCGAGAATGTAGAGGATGCCCGTGAGACCCGAGCCAATTTGTGAAGCGAGGCGGATACGCTGTCCCTCGCCACCGGAGAGCGTTCGAGCCGAGCGCGAGAGCGTGAGGTAGCTCAATCCGACATCGTTGAGAAATTGTAGACGCGCGGAGATTTCTTGAACGACGGGCGTTGCGATGGCGGCTTGTTTGCCTTTCAAGGTCAAGGTGAGTTTCTCCGCCCAGTCTTTGGCTACGGCGATCGTCATCTCGGAGACCTCGGCGATATGTTTGCCGTCGATCTTGACCGCAAGCGCCTGGGGTTTCAAGCGCGCGCCGCGACAATCGGGACAGGGTTGGTCGCTCTGGTAGCGCGAAAGCTCTTCGCGGATGGAAGGCGAATCGGTTTCACGGTAGCGACGCTCCAAATTGCGCGACAAGCCCTCGAAGGCGCGCACAACGCGATACTCTTTCGCTCCGTCGGCAAAAAGGAAGGGAATCTTTTCGCTGAAGCCCTCCAAGACGGCGCGTTGCGTTATCTGCGGCAGAGCGGAGAAGGGTTGGCTCATTTCGCCGCCGAAGTGCGCAAGAATGCCTTCGAAGGTTTGGCGGAAGTAGGGCGCGGGCGAGCCATGGCGGCTCCAAGGTGCAATCGCGCCCTGGGCAAGCGAGAGCGCACGATTGGGAACAATCTTTTCGTCGTCGTAGTAGACGACAGCTCCCAGCCCGCCGCAGTTGTTGCAGGCGCCAAAGGGAGAGTTGAACGAAAACAGGCGCGGTTCCAACGCTTCGATAGTGAAGCCCGAGACAGGGCAGGCGAACTTCGAGGAGAAAATATGCTCCTTGCCCGATTCTGCCTCTTCGACGATCAGCAGTCCTTCCGATTCGTTGAGCGCAGTTTGAATCGAATCGGCGAGGCGTTGTTCGATGCCCGCCTTCACTTCGATGCGATCGACGACGATGGCGATATCGTGTTTTTTGTTTTTGTCGAGGCGTGGAAGTTCACCGTCGAGTTCGACTATGCGTTTGTCGACCTTGACGCGCGCAAAGCCTTTCTTCGCCCATGTCTGAAATTCGTTTTTGTATTCGCCTTTGCGTCCGCGCACGACCGGAGCGAGAAGGTAGATTTTCTTTCCTGCTCCCAGTGCCATGATTCTGTCGGTCATGGTGCTGACCGATTGGCTTTCGATGGGTTTTCCTGTTGCGGGGGAGTGGGGAATTCCTGCTCTGGCGAAGAGGACGCGGAGATAGTCGGAGATTTCGGTGATCGTGCCGACGGTGGAGCGCGGATTTTTCGAGGTCGTCTTTTGTTCGATCGAGATAGCGGGCGAGAGTCCTTCGATGGCATCGACATCGGGCTTTTGCATCAGTCCCAAGAA
>JABAAA010000022.1 GCA_014239005.1 Alphaproteobacteria bacterium
CACCAAAGCCGCCACATAAGCGCAGTTCTGCAAGCATTGCTCGAGCGCGTGCTTGTAAAGGTCGTCGTATGCACACACAGGAAACGGCAACCCGCGCAAGCTCGCCGAGTTGCGCGCAAGCCACGGCGGATTGGTCACGCACACCTGATAGCCTTGCGGAAAGTTTTCCAGCGTATCGCGCCTTTTTACTTTTTTGATTACCTCCTTGATTACCTTCTTGCTCAGCCCCTTCGTCGCAGGCGCGATGTCAAAGGCGCTTGCTGCGCCCAACAAACCGACCTCTTCCAGCTTTTGCAAAAGGTCTCCCCGTCCGGCAAAGGGCTCCAACAAACGACGACGCGGCAAGCCCGCCTCCCTCGCCCACGCGCGAAAAGCCCGCAAAGCAAAAGGATTCGTTTCTCCCGCCGTATAGTAGCGACCCTGCCTGCGCTTGGAATCGCAAGCAGGCACAGGGCAACCCCGAACGCTGCTCATCTTGTCCGACCTCCTTTCTCTCTTGGCAAGTTGTCCACAAACAATTCTCAAGTTATCCCAAAGTTGTTCCAGCGTTATCCACAAGTTATTCCCAATGTATCCCATGATTTATGGCTTTTTGATTTTGGCAGCGAAGAATCCGTCCATCCCCCCTTTCTCTTTCTCAAAGAAAGGCAAGGTGCGCAAAAAGCCCTGCTCGGTGATGAAATGCTCGCGCCCGAACACCTCCTCCTCGGAGAACGGAACGACCTCCGCTCCCCCCAGCTTTGGCAAGCAACGCTCGATCACCTCCTCGCCCTCCTCGCGCTGCAAAGAACAGCAAGCATAGACCAGCAAGCCGCCGCTGGCAACCGAACGCCACGCCGCTGTCAGCAATCGACATTGCAAGGCATGCAAACGCTTCACCTCCTCTTGCGACTTCAAATGCAAGATGTCGGGATGCCTGCGGATCGTCCCCGTACCCGAACAGGGCGCGTCCAACATCACCGCCTTGTACTGCTTCTGTTCGGCAAAGTCTTCCAAGTCGGCCAAGACCGAACGCGTGATTTCTGTAAAGCCCGTGCGCTCCAAGTTCTCTTGCAGCGTCTTCAGGCGCTCTTGAGAATAGTCGATCGCGGTCACGCGCGCTCCCGCCGCCGCCAGCTGACAGGTCTTGCCGCCCGGCGCGGCGCACAAGTCCAAGATTTCCATGCCGCGAACATCGCCGAAAGCACGGATCGGCAAGGCTGCCGCGGGATCTTGCACCCACCACGCGCCTTCGGCAAAGCCCTCGAGCTCGCGCACGCGCGACCCCTCTGACAATATCAACGATTGTCCGAACACCCTTTTTGCTTGCAAACGCTGCTCCCATTCTTCTGGATCCCCCTTGACGTTGACGGCGAGCAGCGGCGAGAGCATGTGCTGCTCTACGATGCTGTCGCGCGCCTCTTCTCCGAAGATTTTTCCCCAGCTCTGCCACAGCCAATGCGGCGTGGAGAGTCGCAAATGCCTTTTGCGCTCCGGCAGCAAGGTCGCCTTGCGACGCGCCATGTTGCGCAACAAGGCATTGACGAGCGAACAATAACGCCCTCCGCCGAGCGTCTCGACCATGGAGACGGCATTGGAGACGACGGCATAATCCTTCGTCTCCAACAGCAGCAGCTGTGCTGCCGCCAAACGCATGACCATGCGCAAGCGTACTGTGTCGGGACCCGCAAGCGGTCGCGCGAGCAAGACGTCGATGACCTCGTCGAGCGCGCCCAAGTTCCTGAGCACGCTGTTCGTTAGCAGATGCGCAAAGGCACGTTCGCGCGGCTCCAACAGGTTCATGCTCCTGTTGTCGGAGAATGCCTGATGCAAGGGCTTGCGCCGCAGCAGGACGCTGTTCAAACAATGCAACGCCGCCGTGCGTGCGTTCGACAGACGTTCAACCACGACCTGCCCCCCCTCGAAATGTCAGGCAATTTTTTTGACAACCGCAAGGACAGGATACTTGAAGAACCTTGTCCTTTCCCCCGCACGCGCACGCTCTAGAAGGGCAGAAGCACATCGGCGATTTGCGTCCCTATCTTGGGCTGTTGCAAGTTACTGAGCATGCCGCGACCGCCGTAGGCGACGCGCGCCTCGGCGATTTTGTCGAAGGCGATCGTGTTGTTGTTGGCGATGTCCTGCGGTCGCAAGACGCCCGCCACGTGCAAGACGCGCACTTCAAAGTTGACGCGCAATTCCTGTCTGCCGTAGACGACCAAATTGCCGTTCGGCAAGGTCTGCGTCACGACGGCAGCGACGCGCATCGTGATGCGTTCGTCGCGCGAGATCGTGCCTGAGCCTTGCGTCGCGCTTTGCGAGGCACCGTCGAACAGGTCGTTCAGCGGCGGCGCCAAAGGAAAGAATGTGCGCACCGTCGTATCGAGCGCGCCCAAGGCGCCGTTCTGCGTCTCCTTGCTGTTCGAACGCGAGCGCTGGGTCGCGTTGTTCAGCTCTGCCGAATCTTGCACATCGATCAGCACAGTGACGATGTCGCCGATCCTTGTCGCGCGCAAGTCCTTGAAAAAGGCACGCGATCCCGCTCGCCACAGCGAGCTCGGATTGCGCTGCAACTGTTGCGGTGCGGGCATCGGCATCTCGACCTTGCGATAGTCCTTGCGCGTCGTCGGATCTTGAATCGGAGAAAGCGGCGGCGTTTCGCCCACGCGCGTCAACCCCGCGCAACCCGCCTGCGCGACAACCGCCACAAGGAGCGCAGCACCACAAAGGTGCGAACGAAGACGTTGCCAACGAGGTGATGGTGAGGTGATCGTTTTCATGTTCATCATGGTGTTCTCCCCACCGAATTATCGCTTAAGGGTTCGTTCAACAGGGCGTCGTAACGCTTTTGCCTTTGCGCTCTGAAAGGATTGTCTGCTCGCTTGCGCTGCTCCCCCGTCGTCGATGCTTCCAGGGCGGAGTCCTGTTCGTTCGTCCCCGCCTTAAATATCTGTGAGCGGACCGTAGCATGTCCTGCGCCATCGACGACCGCCAAGAATTCGCGCCCGCTAAACTTGTTGCGCAAGCGCACCGTCTCGCCGTGCGTGCCGTCGTTCAAGGCGAGCGCCTGCAAGACGACGCGCACGCCGTTGTGTCTGTAAGTCACTTGCACTGTGGATCGTCGTTTGACAAGGCGAGCGGGTCGCAAGTCGCGCGCGCGCAAGATGTCCCCCGCCTTGCGGCGAAAGCGCACTTCCATACCGAGCGCCTGATCGATGTCGGTCAGCGCGTAGGTGAGTTTTCGGCTCGCCGGACGTTCGACTTTTTTCAAGTCTGCGCGTGTGAGACGCGTGCCGTAGAGGAGCACGCGCCGCGCTGCCAGCACACGCACATAGGGTATCGCCTCGCCTCGAAGAGAAATAGTTCGCAAGACTGGTCGCTCGTGTGCCGTTTCTTCGCCATGTCGTGCACCTTGTCGCGCGTTTTTTTGTACGCGATGGTAGGGTTCGCTGACGGTGATTCGCGCCGAGAATCGCCTGCTCGCCTCATCCCAAAAGAGGGATCGCACGCGCAGCTTTCCTCGTTCGGGAAAGTCTTCGGGCAGGGTGAGTCGCAGCCTGCCCGTCTTGTAGCGTCCGCTCCACGCCTTGTGGCGAAGGGCTTGCAGCAGCAGTGTCTTCACCTCGTAGTGCGAAGCGAAGCGCATGTCGTGTGTCGGATTGTTCTCTGCTTCCTCCCACTGGTTTGCGGACGCGTCGAAGAGGGCTGCGACGAGCAGAGCCAAAAAGAGCGCGACACAACAAGCGATCAAGATTTTCTCGCAGAACCTCCCGATTCTTCGCGCGAAGCCATTTTTTGGGCTCTTCTTGTGCGGCATGCTGCGTGTCAGGTCGCGATGCGAGGGAGTTCGCGGCGGCGACGAAGGTAGGGAGTTGTTCAAGGTTCAGCCGTGTTGTGTCGAGTTTTGTTATCGAATGTTGGTGGTGGTGGCGGAGATTTGGTCTGCGGTTTCGATGACTTTGGAGTTCATCTCGTAGGCACGTTGAGCGGAGATCATGGCGGTGAGTTCTTCGACCGCCTCGACATTGGCAGCCTCCAGGTATCCTTGCAAGAGCGTTCCGAATCCTGCTGCGCCTGGCGTGTTGACATTCGGCACGCCGGATGCGGGGGTTTGTGCGTAGAGGTTGTCGCCCAATGCTTCCAGTCCCGCTTCGTTGGGAAAGGTTGCCAAGTCCATCTGTCCGAGGAATTGTGGTTGCACCTCGCCCTCGATGCTTGCAAAGACCTGTCCGTTGCGGTTGATGGTGATGTCGATGGCGTCTTCCGGCACGGCGATCACGGGCAGGATGGGATAGCCGTCGACGGTGACGAACGCGCCTTCTGCGCTCAGCTGCAAAGAGCCCGATCGTGTATAGACTTCCGTTCCGTTCGGGTGATCGACGCGAAAGTATCCTCTGCCGCTGATGGCGAGGTCGAGCGCGTTGTTGGTGGTGACCAAGTTGCCTTGGTTGTGAATTCGATAGACGCCTGAGATGCGCGTACCGAGTCCGCGTTGGACGCCGACAGGAACGATGGTGTCTTCTTCCGAAGAGATGGATCCTACCTGTCGAATGTTTTGGTAGAGCAGGTCTTGAAAGACGGGACGGCTCTTTTTGAAAGCAGTCGTGTTCAGGTTGGCGATATTGTTCGCCGTCGTCTCGACGAGAAACTGCTGGGCAAGCATTCCCGACGCTCCGACATGCAAGGCACTCATCATGGTTCTGCTCCGTGGAAACTCGTGAGATAGGTTAGCGTGAGATAGGTTAGATTAGAGTCGTGTGAGGGTTCGGATCGCCTCTTGGGCGCGTCGGTCCTCGATTTCGAGATAGCTTGTCATCTGGCGATAGTTCCGCTCGACATCGATCAGTTGCACAAGCTCGCGCACCGGCTCGACATTGGAAAGCTCGCGTGCACCTTGCACGATCGTCGCCTGCTCGGCAAAGGCACGCGCTTGATTGTCGCTCGCGCGGTAGTAGAGGCTATCGAGTTTTTCTAGGGCGCCCTCGTTGTCGAACGCGACGACGGAAAGCTGGGCGACACGATCGTTGTCGACATAGACGACGCCTTCGGGAGAAATGGAGATGCTCTCCCACCCCTCCGGCAAGTCGATCGTTTGCTCGCCACGGTCCAAGAGCAGGTTGCCGTCGGGAAGCGCCAGTCGGTTTTCGCTGTCGATGGCGAAGGTTCCCGAGCGCGTGTACAGCACGCCCTGCGGCGCCAAGACGGAGAACCACCCTCCGCCGCGCAAGGCAACATCCAACGGGTCGCGTGTGATCTGCAACGCTCCCTCGCGTGGGTCGCGCGAAATGTTGACCGCCTCGCTAAAAGCAAGCTCGCCGCTCGATTCTGTCGTCTGGGTGCGCACCAGCAGGTCGTGAAACGCCATACGGTCGGCACGATAGGCGCCCGTGTTGCTGTTCGCCAAGTTGTTCGCCACCATGTCCAGCTGCTGGCGTAAGCCGAGCTGACGCGACAAGCCTATGTAAAGTCCGTTTTCCATCTCCGTGTCTCTCTTGCTGTGTCGCTTGCTTGCTGTGTCCGTTTCCGTCTCTCGGTTCGCGAGTTTTTGTCGAAGGGGTGCTGCTGGGTTGCGGGAAGGGTTGTGTTGGGTTGCGGGAAGGGTTGTTGCAAGACAAGGAAGCAAGACTTGTGCCAATCTCTTTTCAATCTCTTTTAGGACAAGCACGGCTTCGTGCCAAAAAACTTGTGGATAAGATGGCTGATTTTGCGCGTTCGTGCAAAAAGCGCTTGATTTTGGAGAAAAACAAGGCAAGATAGAGGGTGAGTGAGTCTAGATTCAATCGGCATCAATGTTGCTTGCAACAAGGGTGCTAGCTCTCCTTTTTCCTGTCCCGCCTCTACTGACTTTTCGATGACCAACCTCTCCTCCTCTGCAAGCCACGCCCATTCCCGTCGGCGCTCGTTTTTGGTCGTCGTCGTGCTCTTGCTGCTGAGCGCCGGTCTTCTTGCCGCGTTGTTTTTGGGTCGTCTGACCTTTTTGAGCGATCTCCTCCCTGCTACGAGTGACCATGGTGCGGGCAATGTGGATACGCAAATCAGCACGGTCGTGACCTACGACATGCGCGAGACGCTAGATGTCGTGCTGAACAGCGGACAGGAGAGCAACCGAGTGTATCTGAATCTTTCGGTCTCCTTCAAGCTTTCTCGCCCGCAGGATGTGCCGTTCGTGCGCAATCTCGAACCCGCCATTCGCGACACGATAATTCCTTACTTGCAAGAGCTGCGTCCGCAAGAGCTGGAGGGCTCGCGCGGTATCTTCTTGTTGCGCGAAGAGCTGTTGTTCAGGGTGAACAAAGTGACGGGGTCGGTGCGTATCGAAGACGTTTATATCACCGCCTTGCAACTTCAATAGCCCCAGGAGCGTACGATGAGCGAGGAAGGAAACAAAGATGTCGTCTTCGGTGCCAATTGGGTGCAAGACCTCGGAGGCAACACGAACAAGTCCTCGCCGAGGGCAGCCGCCCCCGACATGGGCGACTTCGCCCTGCTAGGCGGGCAGGAGGAGACGGAAAATCCGGACAGTCCGCTGCTAGACCAAGGCGAGGTCGATTCGCTGTGGGGCAAAAGAGACGACGGGGAAGAAGCGAACAAGAAAGGTCTCGGCTTACTCGTCAATAGTCAACGCATCACCGCCGAGCGTCTGCCCGCCTTGGAGGGGATCTACGAACGTTTCGCGCGGATCTCGGCGAGCAGCATGCGCTACTTCACGGCGGAGAATGTGGATGTCACCTTCGGCAAGATTGTGCCGATGCGCTTCGGAGATTTTCTCAACTCGGTCGAGCTGCCCAGCCTTCTCGTCATCTTCAAAGCGGAACAATGGGAAAGCCGCGGTCTGATCGTGCTCGACAATCAGCTCATCTACGCCATCGTCGACATCCTGCACGGCGGCAGACGCACGCGACAGTTGCAATCGAACGAAGGCAAGCCCTACACCGTGATCGAAACGCACATGATTCAACGCATGGTCAACAGCGCGCTGAAAGATTTGGAAAGCGCCTTCGATCCCGTCAGCGTCGTCAACTTCCACTACGAACGTATGGAAAACGATTCGCGCTTTGCCACGATTGCCCTTCCTTCGAACACGGCGGTGGTCGCCGACTTCACGATCGGCATCGACCGCCGCATCGGCACCATGCGCATCATCATGCCCTACCGAACGCTGGAGCCCGTCAAGACGGCGCTGTCGCAACAGCTGTTGGGCGAAAGCTTCGGCGAATCGGGAACTTGGACTCGACACTTCAGCGAATCCTTGCGCGTCTCCAACATCGAGCTGGAAGCGGTGCTGTCCGAGTATCAGTCGACGCTCGGTGAAGCCTTCGCGTGGCAACGCGGCAGCATCCTGGAGATCGATCTGCCGCTCGATCCGCAAATCACCGTCCACAGCGGCGGCACCCCCCTCTTCGTCGCAGGCATGGGACGCAAAGAAGGACATCTCGCTCTGCGACTGCTCAAACGAGCCGAGGGCGAGGGCGAAACAGGCGCGCGTCCGCCAAAACAGCATGAACACAAACAGGACGACGAAGACAGCATCGTGCCGTCGGCTCAACGCCTCTCCAACAGCCCTGAGGCAAAAGCTACGGCTGGCGGCGAAGACTTGTTGCCTCAACGAACAAGCTTGCAAGACAACGAAACCCCCTCTTCCTAATTTCAACAGCTTTGCTTGTAACAGCACGACGCCTCGATGTCCCCGTCTCTCTCCGAAGCCCTCCTTGCTGCCTTGCTCTCGTCCTGGCCTTCGTTGCTGCTCGACGGGCTGCTGCTCTTCCTGCTGCTGTGCGCTGTCCTCTACGCCGTACGCCTGAGCCGTGCCGTCAGCGCCATCCACCGCGGCAAAGCCGAGTTGGCGTGGCTGTTCGCGCGTTTCGCCGAGAACATTGCACGCGCCGAAAAACTGCTGACAGAATTGAAACGATCCGCCCTCGAATCGCAAGAAGGCTACCTGCGCCGCAAGGAAGAGACCGACAGCCTCAAGGGCGACCTCGATTACCTGATCGAAAAAGGCAACCGACTCGCCGACCAGCTGGAAGAATCCATCGGCATGGCGAAAGAAACCGCCTCGGCAGCCAAGCGAAAGCACCCGCGACACGAAAACATCACACCGCGGCTCGAAACAAGACGAGCTAACCCCGCCAGCGCAAAACTAAGCTCAGGGGAAAACTCAAGAGAGAGCTCAAGAGAAAGTTTAAAAGAAACATTAGGACGAAACACGACAAGCGCAACCGAAGCAAGTGTCGGCATACCGAACCTGCACAACTTGCGCTAGGGTGAAAACATCATGCGGCTTTTTGTTGTCTTGACGCTCATCATTCTCGTCGGTATCGGAGCCGCCTCGCGCCTCGACAGCCTGCGACGCAACGCGCAATGGCAGAAGCTCAGCGACTTTTTTTCGCAAGCCTCCGCTCAGGGAGAAAATGGTAACGACGCTGCCGAAGTTCCCGTCCCGACGGGCAACCCCTCTGCGGACGTCTCCGGTGATCGAGAGGAGCTGTTCGGCACGCTGCAAAGAAAAGGAACGCAGCTTCCGGGCTCTGACGCCGACACGCAACAAGGAGCAGGCAATGTTGGCTCTGTACCCTTGCGCTCCCTGTACGAGAGGGTGGCAGTGAACAACGCCCTTTTGCAGAGTCTTTCCGAGCGCACCGAGCGGCTGGACGAGCGTGAAAAGACCTTGCAAGCGCGTGAGACTGTTCTTGCCGCGTTGCAAAAGAAGGTGGAAGAGCGAGAGGGGGCTTTGCAAAAGACGAGGGGCGAGATCGAGACGCTGTTGGAGCGTTACGAGGGCGAGCAGAGCGGCGGCTTGCAACAGCTGATCGGCATCTACTCGACGATCGAGCCGAAGCGCGCAGCAGCGATTTTCAACGAGCTCGACTTGGATATCGTCGTCTCGCTCTTGCGGCGGATGCCTTCGCGCAGGGTGGCGCCCATTCTCGCAGCCATGGACGCGGAGAAGGCACGGCGCATCACTTTGGAACTCTCCGAGTGAACACCCCGTGAGCGTCGAGTGAACACCGAGTGAACACGGTAGAGGATCAACGCGAGGCGACAAGCTCGGGGCGTTACGGCGAGGCGGTACGCGAGACGACCGAGACTGCCATCAAGGCTTCGTTGCGGCTTGAGGGCGACGGCAAGGCGAGTATCGAGACGGGGATCGGCTTTTTCGACCACATGCTGGAGCAAACGGCACGCCATGCGCTCTTCGACATCGGGCTCTCTGCCAAGGGCGACTTGCACATCGACGCTCATCACACGCTGGAGGATTGTGGCTATACGCTCGGACAGGCACTCGCGCGCGCCTTGGGGGAACGCAAGGGCATTGCGCGCTACGGCGCGGCCTTGCTGCCGATGGACGAGAGTTTGGCGCGGGTTGCCGTCGATCTGAGCGGTCGTCCTCATCTGCGCTTCGAGCTGCCGTTTCGCGTCGAGCGCATCGGCAGCTGCGAGGTCGTTCTGTTCCGCGAGTTCTTCGCAGCCTTCGCCTTTGCTGCTGGGGCAGCGTTCCACCTTGAAAGCCTGTACGGCGAGAACGACCACCATCGTATCGAAGGTGTTTTCAAGGGGCTGGGAAGGGCTTTGCGCGAGGCGGTCGCCATCGACGAGCGTCTGAAAGGCAGTGTGCCTTCCACGAAAGGCACGTTGGGAACGGAGGGGATCACAACATCGTAGGCGCGCGTCCCAACATGCACCCCACCACGCGTCCTAACACGCGTCCCACCACGCATCGTATGCCCGCATGACGGCGCTGATCGACTATGGTTGCGGCAACTTGCACTCCGCCGCGCGCGCCTTGAAAGCGAGTGGCGCGAGAGAGCTCTATGTCGGAGCGGATCCGAACATCCTACGCAAGGCGCAACGTTATGTTTTGCCCGGCGTGGGGGCATTGGGCGCGTGCCTCGAAAAGCTGCGTGCCAAAGAGGGATTGCTAGAGACCTTGCGCGAGCAAACAATAGGACAAGGGAAACCTCTTTTGGGCATCTGCGTCGGCATGCAAATGTTGGTCGAGCAGGGCTTCGAACACGGCAGGCAGGACGCGCTGGGATGGTTTAAAGGAGCGGTCAGGCAAATCGAGCCCGACGATGAAAGTCTTCCTGTGCCGCACATGGGTTGGAACGCGCTCGACATCCTTGTTCCCCACCCTCTCTTCGAGGGCATCGAGACGGGAGACCCCGTCTATTTTGTCCACAGCTTTGCGGTCACCGAAAACGATCCGAAAACGACCTTGGCGCAGGTTCACTATGGAACTTCCCTTGTCGCCGCGATCGGACAAGGGTCGATTGCGGGTGTGCAGTGGCATCCGGAGAAGAGCCAACGCGTCGGGCTGAGGTTGCTGGCTAACTTTCTCGATTGGATGCCGTGATTCTCTTCCCTGCGCTCGATGTGCTGGGGGGACAATGCGTCCGCCTCGAAAGGGGCGACAGGGCGAAAGCGACCCTCTACAACCCCGATCCGACAGCGCAAGCGCGACGATTTCTGGAGCAAGGTGCACAAGCCTTGCATATCGTCGATTTGGATGCCGCCTTCGATGGGCAAAGCGAGAATGCGCCCGTCATCGAGCGCATCGTGCGTGAGGCGCAGAAGTACAAAGCCTTCGTGCAGCTCGGCGGCGGGTTGCGTTCGCAAGAAGCCCTCGAGCGGTGGCTGACGATGGGGGTGGATCGTGTCGTCGTCGCCACGCTCGTGCGGGAGAATTTTGCCCTCGCCCTCAAGCTGTGCGAGCAACAGCAAGAAAAGATCGCCATCGCGCTCGACCTTAGGAAGGGGAAGGTGGCGACGCGGGGGTGGGTCACCG
Organism: Alphaproteobacteria bacterium; assembly: GCA_014239005.1. Taxonomy (GTDB): domain Bacteria; phylum Pseudomonadota; class Alphaproteobacteria; order JABAAW01; family JABAAW01; genus JABAAW01. Next base: position 10,766 of record JABAAA010000022.1, read on the forward strand.
AAACCGATCTTGCGGGGGATGATTCTGCCGAGCGCGACCTCGATGCACACGCGTGGCTCGCCCCTTTCATCGCGCGCAAGTGTAACATCGGCGCGGTCGTCGTCACCGACATTGTGCGCGACGGCATGCTTTCGGGCAGCAACAACGATCTGACGCTCTCCTTTGCCCGCACCCTACCCTACCCTGTCCTCGCTTCAGGCGGCGTCGCGTCGCTCCAGGACTTGGTCTCGCTCGCGCGTACCGGCGAGGTCGCGGGAGCAATTTGCGGACGCGCGCTCTACGAAGGAATGTTCTCGTTGGAAGAGGCGCTGGCTGCTGTCGCGGCTTGTCGCGAAGAGATACAGCGTCAACACTGATGCTGCTGCCGCGCATCATCCCCTGCCTCGATGTGAAGGACGGACGCACGGTCAAGGGTGTGCAATTTGAAGACCTGCGCGATGTCGGCAGTCCGCAGGAGCTCGCGCATCGTTACGAGCAACAGGGCGCGGACGAACTCGTCCTTCTCGACATCACCGCAACCCTTGAGGCGCGTGCTGCCATGATCTCGATCGTGCGCGAGGTGGCAGGCGAGATCTTTGTTCCTCTGACGGTGGGTGGCGGCATCGATAGTCTGGAGCGTATCGAGCGTCTGTTACGAGCAGGAGCAGACAAGGTTTCGCTAAACTCTGCAGCGTTGAAAGACCCAGACCTAGTCTCGCGTGCGGCGAAGCACTTCGGCACGCAATGCATCACCGTTGCCATCGATGTCAAACGCGTGGCGGACAACAAGAGCAGCGAAGGCAATGACGGTAGTGGCTTCGGGGTTTTTTCGCACGGTGGTACGCGCGCGACGGGGCGCGACGCGATCGCATGGGCAAAGGAGGCTCAAGCGCGTGGTGCGGGCGAGCTCTTGGCGACTTCGATGGATTGCGACGGGCGACAGCAGGGGTTCGATCGTTCGTTGCTCGTCAATCTTGCGGAGGCTGTGTCTGTTCCTATCGTTGCGTCGGGGGGGGCGGGTGAGATGAAGCATTTTTTCGAGGTGTTGCAAATCCCTCGTGTGACGGGAGCGCTGGCGGCGTCGTTGTTTCACGACGCGCAGCTGTCGATTCCGCAACTGAAATCTTACCTTGCAGAGCAGGGCATGAAGGTGCGGCGGACGCACAAGGACGAGGCAGGACTTTGAGTAAAAAATATTTTTAAAAATAAAAAATTTTCAATCCTTTAAAGGTTGACAAAAAACACAAAAAGTTCACAATAATTGACGAATATTCTTTTTGTTCTTCTATCCCGCTTTCGTAGCGGACGGAGAGATGAAGGGTTGGAGGGTTGGAGAATAGGACATGACGCAACACACACTCAATGGCGTTTCAGATGATTCTGCTGCTGGTTACAGCTTCAGAGTAGGGAGAACGCCTCAAGGACAGCATTCCGCCATCAGTAGCATGGGAATGGTGCGATTTTGTTTCAGAGCCGACACCAAAGAAGAGGTCTTGGGCAAAGCCCAACGCGCGATCGCGTTGGACAAAACATGTCGTGAAGAAGAGCAAAAAAAACGTGAAGATGTCGCGCGTAAGCTAGGTACCGCAGGTAGAAGTTTGTCGGACTTGGAGCCTTGGAGCGGAGAGCAAGATCTCGAGGGAGTGGAGCTTGTTCAAGGGTAGTTTTGAAGCGGATTTTCGTCGTGTACCACGAGAACGACTTTCGGAGCTTCACTACTTTAACTACAAGCTTATCAAAGAGACAAAAGAGGAGATGTACTACCTGTCACCCAAAGGTGTCCGTTTTGTCGTAGACAAGAGCGACCCTTACCCCTCTGTTTGGTTTGATTACGAAGTTGATATGGGACAGCTGGCTAATTGACAATGCCGTGTTGAGCAGGGATTGACCTCCTCCTTTACCCTTGACAGCCTCTACCGTCTTGTCGCCGAGCGCGCCCAAGCTCCCGCCGACAAGAGCTCCTACACCCAAGAAAACCTCAAACAAGGCATCGAACGTCTCGCGCAAAAGCTGGGCGAAGAAGCGACCGAAACCCTGATCGCAGCCCTAAGTTGCAAACAAGGCTCAAAAGCAACGAGCGCAGCCAAACAAGCCTTGTGCGAAGAAAGCGCAGACTTGCTCTATCACCTCTGCTTGTTGT
>JABAAA010000230.1 GCA_014239005.1 Alphaproteobacteria bacterium
TAATCCCAGAATTTTCACCAGGAAAAAATCTAGCATACCCAATGTTAGCTCCGCCATAGAGTGTCAAGCCGTTCTTGAAGTGGTAACTCACCCCAAGGTCGCTAAAACCTATACCTATTCCGAAATTTCCACTGTTAGATTCCATGAGGGGGATATTCATGCCAGCCGAAATGCCCAACCCATTGGAAAAAACATGCTTGTAGGCAAAAGGCAATGCAAAGTAGAAGCTACTATCATCTGTTCCATCTGTTCCAATAGCCATTGCAACACTGACAGCACCATAGGGTCTTTTTCCTTCTTCGCGATAGCCTTTGCCTTTTGGAACAGTGAACATGATATCAACCTGAAATACATGGGCATCGTATTGCGCCGAAGCAAAGGAAACATATTTGTAGCCGCCCATGAGACCAAACTCTGCCTGCGCAGGCTTGATAACAAAGGTCGCAATCCCCACAAAAAACATCGTGACAATCGCAATTTTTAGGGTTTTCATCCCCATGCCATCCTCCTTGTTGTTCTAGTCGATCTTTTCAAATGAAATCCGCTGAACACTAAATTAAAAACGCTATTAATGCAACTAAAAAGCATGTAAAATAAAAAAATCATCTATCAAATTTTGTTGAAAATTGTTATCTTGTCGCGCACGACCCAATCACAGCCAAGACATCGAAGAGCCCAAACGCAGAGCGAATCTTCTACAACGAGCGAAGAACCACTAGAACCACAATCCGCCGCCTAATCCCACCCCCCAAGCCAAGTAGGTGTCGTCAAGATCACCCAACACCGCGCTCGCCGTGCCGACATTGCCCCTTGCATAAAGTGTCCACCCGTTCTTGAAATGGTAGTTCACCCCCAAATCGCTCAAGCTGACCCCTGTCAGAAACGAAGAGCCCTCTCCCTCCGAACCGATGGCGACATAAAACGGAATGCTCACTCCCAGCGAAAGTCCCAAGCCGAAAGGAAAGACATGCTCGTAGACGAAAGGAATCGCAAAATAAACCGTGTCGGCAGAACCCTTGCCGCCGATCTCCGCTTCTCCCCCGCCTCCTGCTGCCAACGCCATGCCAAACGCATGACGAGGTCTCTTGCCTCCCGCACGATACCCTCCCCCCACCGTCGACATCACATCCAACTGAAAGACATGCGCCTCGTAACCGAGGTTGCGGTCAGAAATGGAAATATACTTGTACCCCCCCAACACGCCGAACTTCGCCTGCGCAGGGGTGGAGACAAGAGCGGCGACAAAATTCACCGCCACAAAAAACATCGCGACAACGGCAAGCCTCACGGCGATCCTCACTCTGTTCGCTCTGTTCTTCTTCATCCCCATCTTTTTCATGTCCATTGTATTGCCCTCCTGCCAAAAAGGTCGCGGTCTTGCCCGCGTTTCTATCGCAATCCTGTCGCGTTTCTGTCGCGCTTCTATCTTGGCAAACAGAATAGCACAATCGCGCCAGAGAAAACACACACCCCATAAAAAAAAGCCCGCCCTGCGCGTCAAACGCAAAGAGAGGCTTAAAACACAGAAGGAGCCTAGAACCAATACCCGATACCTGCT
>JABAAA010000231.1 GCA_014239005.1 Alphaproteobacteria bacterium
GGGCGGTGTCGAGCTGCTCTCGCGCGAGGGAGAGGTCGCCATCGCCAAACGAATCGAGGCGGGAAACCGCACCGTCACTCGCGCCTTGTGCGAGTGTCCCTTGGCGTTGCACTCGCTCTTGCTGTGGCACGACGAGCTCGAACAGGGACAATGTGTCTTGCGTGAAATCATCGACTTGGAAAAAACTTGGAACGAAACGCATAACAAAAAACCTCTCTCCAAGGTCGCCGCCGAGGCGGCGGAAACCACAGGAAGCAAGGCGCAACACGACGACGAGGAAGCAAAGGATGCCGTGCGTGAAGACGAACTCGCGCCTCCTGTCAGCGTGATGGAGCAGTCGCTCAAGGCTGCGACCATCGAAAAGTTTTTGGCGATCGGACGGTATTACGCGCAGCTCGAAAAGCTGCAACGCAAGCGTTTGCGCTACTTGCAACGCGGTAGCACGATTCCTGCCTCTCTCAACGGATCCTACCGCTCTCTCATCGCCGAGATCGTCGATGCCATGACCGCCATCAACTTGCACGCCTTGAAGCGCGAGGAGATCATCGACAAGCTACGCTTTCATCATCAAAAAATCTCGCAATGGGAGATGCAGATCGCGGGTTTGGCACGCCGTGCGCGCATTCCCATCGCCGAGTTCCGTAAAGCCTATCAGGGCAGAGAGCTCGAGGAGGGGTGGCTGGAGGCGCAGAAAAAAAAGAGCAAGGAGTGGCAAAGCTTCGTTCAAACGCACGGCAAGAAAGTCGAGGCGTTGCGCGCGCAGATGCGCGACTTGGCGGAAGAAACCATGATGCCGACGGCGGAGCTCAGCTCGCTGAACGACGACATCCGCAAAGCCGAGAGGACGGCGGGCGAGGCGAAGCAGGAGATGATCGAAGCCAACCTGCGCTTGGTGATCTCTATCGCGAAGAAGTATATGAATCGAGGGTTGCAGTTTCTCGATTTGATTCAGGAGGGCAACATTGGTTTGATGAAGGCTGTCGACAAGTTCGAGTATCGTCGGGGTTACAAGTTTTCCACTTATGCGACATGGTGGATTCGCCAAGCGATCACGCGTTCGATTGCCGATCAGGCGCGCACGATTCGCATTCCGGTGCATATGATCGAGACGATCAACAAGTTGCTGCGCACGTCGCGCCAGATGCTTCACGAGATTGGGCGCGAGCCTACTCCTGACGAGTTAGCGGAGAAGTTGCATATGCCTCTGGAGCGGGTTCGCAAGGTGATGAAGATTGCGAAGGAGCCGATTTCGTTGGAGACGCCTGTTGGCGACGAGGAGGACAGTTCGATCGGCGATTTCATCGAGGATGTGAATGCGTTGTTGCCGACGGACGCTGCGATTCAGAGCAATTTGCGAGCGACGACGACGAAGATTCTGTCTTCTTTGACGCCGCGCGAGGAGCGTGTTTTACGGATGCGTTTTGGAATTGGCAACAACAGCGATCATACGTTGGAGGAGGTCGGTCAGCAGTTTGCGGTCACGCGCGAGCGCATTCGTCAGATCGAGGCGAAGGCATTGCGCAAGTTGAA
>JABAAA010000232.1 GCA_014239005.1 Alphaproteobacteria bacterium
GCTTTGGCGTTGGGGGCGGATGCGGTTGCGATCGGGCATTCGGCATTGATGGCGTTGAATTGCAACAAGGACATCGAGGAGGCGAACTACGAGGAGGAGATGGGGGTAGAGGCGGGTTATTGCTATCATTGCCATACGGGGAGGTGTCCTGTGGGGGTTGCGACGCAGGATCGGGAGTTGCGGAAAAGGTTGGATCCGGATCGTGCTGCGGAGCGTGTGTATAACTTTTTGCATACGCTTGCGATCGAATGTCAGATGATGGCGAGGGCTTGCGGGAAGACGAATGTGCATAGCTTGGAGCCTGAGGATTTGGCGGCGCTGACGATGGAGGCGTCGGCATTGGCGTTGGTGCCGTTGGCGGGCTCGCAGCACACTGTCGGGCAGCCTGACATGACGCGTTATTGAACGAACTTAAAAACAAGGAGCGTTATCATGGGAAAGACTGCAGAGAAAAAGTTAGACACGCAGCAGCGTGCGAAGGACATTGGTCAGCATATCGGGTATCGCTACGATGTGAATCTTGTGCCGAACTTGGGTTTGTTGACTCCGTTTTTGAAGAAGTATATGGAAGTCATGGGGTGGGAGGATTTGAATTGGTTGGAGGATGTGCACATGGGTTATGAGGAAGATAGACCTGCGGTGTTTGATCGAAACATTAATGGGTGGGTATTGGTTCCTGAAGGAATGAAGTTGCCGGAGGGGCAGCAGGAGCGAGACATGATTGCGCGCGAGTTGTTGGTGAAGTTTCAGATGTCGAAGCGGCATCCGATGGTGGCACTGCGCGAGGCGTACGGAAAGTTTTAAAAATATGTTGTAGAATGCAAAGCAACATACAAAATCGCACTATATTCTGCCATGACAATTTAGGGGTTATGCAGGGCATGGATTCAGAGAGCGTAGATCTAATCTACCTTGATCCACCGTTTAACAAGAAAAAAAAATTTGTCGCTCCGATCGGAAGCAGTGCTGAAGGTGCTGAATTTTTAGATATTTTCAGAGAAGAAGATATAAAAGACGAATGGGCGCAGACCATCAAGGAAGATTACGATGAAATGTATAACTTTCTTACGGGTATAAAAAATATAGGCAACAAGTATAACTATTGCTATCTTTGTTATATGGCGATTAGGATGATTGAATGCCAAAGAGTATTAAAGAAACACGGCAGTTTGTATTTTCACTGCGATCAAACGATGTCTCACTATATTAAAATTCTCTTGGATTGTATTTTTGGTGAAAAAAATTTTATCAATGAAATTATATGGAATTATGGAACGCCGTCCGGCGGACGTGCTGGTGGTAGAAAGCCTGTAAAGGCTCATGATACCTTGCTTTCGTACGCGGTAAATCATGGTCAGCATGTCTATAACCGTCAATATACACCATACAGTAGCGAATATGTGCTGGACTGGTTTCGTCACCAAGATATGGATGGTAGGAAATATCAAACTAGAACAAGAAAAGGTGAAATCATTAAACAATATTTGGATGAAAGCAAGGGGGTTCCAT
>JABAAA010000233.1 GCA_014239005.1 Alphaproteobacteria bacterium
GCCGAGCTTTCGTGCGATCCGCACTTGTTTGCCGGGTCCGCAACCCACGTCCAGCATGGATTCGACGCCTAGCGTTTCTTTCAGAAAGACCAAGGCTCCTTTGTCGGTGTTGGTAAAGCCGAAGTGTCCGCCCAAGTGAACCTCCAGCTTTCCGCGTGCGATGGCTTCCGAGTGCTTGTCGAACTCACGCGAGAAGAAACCGCTCATGATGTTGACGACGCGGCGCAACGGCAAGAACAGCCAAAACAGAAGTCCTTTGTTTGCTGAGGATGTTTCCGACGAAGGAAACTTTCTACTCCAAATCCACAGCATGTTCATCAAGCCGCCAGTTTTCAAAACGATGCGGTTGTAGACGAAGCGAAGAAAGGCTATGTAAAGCATCGGTTGTGTCCATTTCGTGTCGGCAAAGGTTCTTTTCATGTTAGCATGAAGGAGTGAGAGTCGTTCGGGATTCGTCGTGAGGTTGTTGATGAGTTTGCGTAGCTGGATGTTGCTGTTGGGCTTGAGCTGCTGTTGGGGCAGCTCTTTTCTGATGATCGATGTCGCGCTGGAAGGCTTTTCTCCGGTGGAAATTGCCTTTTTGCGTATCTTTTTCGGCGCACTCTTTTTGTGGGTGATCGTGGTGGCTCGCGGACTCAAAGTTCCCAGAAACTTGCGCCTGCTTTGCGGCATGGGAGTGGGCGGTGTGCTGATCACGGCACTGCCGTTTACGCTGATCGCATGGGGACAACAACAGATCGATTCGGGACTCGCCGCCGTTCTCAACGCCACCACCGCCATCTTCGGAACCTTGTTGGCGGCACTGCTGTTCAAGGACGAACGTTTGACGCTCGCCAAGGCGCTTGGCGTTGCAACAGGATTTTGCGGCGTCGTCATCATCATCGGCATCGAGAGCTTGCAACACCTGGATATCTCCAGCCTTGCGCAATACGCCGTTCTTGCAGCGGCGATTAGTTACGCGTTCGGCGGCGCGAGCGGCAAGATGTTGGTGCGGGAAGGGTCTCCCGTTGTTCATGCAGCGGGCATGACAACTTGCGGTGCCTTGCTGCTTTTGCCCTTCGTGGTCTTACAACCTCAAAGCTTGGAGACGGGCTTGCAAAATTTCTCTGTGATCGCTCTTCACTCGACGGCTGCCATCTTGTGGCTGGGAATCGTTTCGACTGCCGTTGCCTATCTGTTTTACTACAGCCTTCTGCGCGCGGCGGGGGTTGCCAACCTTTTGTTATGCACCTTGATCATCGCGCCGATTGCCATCGCCTTGGGCGCCATCTTCTTGGACGAGGTACTAACCCTTCAGGTATGGGGCGGCTTCGCGCTGATTGCGTTCGGGCTCGTTCTCATCGACGCTAGATTGCCGACTTGGGTGCTGCGCACTGCCCTTCGAAAATATCTTAACATCTCCAAGCCAAGCAAAGGCAGCAAAGGCAGCAAAGCGCGAGACGCGCAGGCAAGATGAGGCGGCGAGGCGAGAGGCGAGATAAGGCAAGGCAAGGCAGGC
>JABAAA010000234.1 GCA_014239005.1 Alphaproteobacteria bacterium
TCGTTGAAATCGGCTCGATCACGAAAAGCCCGCGCCGCGGCAATCCGAAACGTCCGCGCATGTTTCGCCTCGAACAAGACCAAGCGATCGTCAACCAGCTCTCGCTTCCCAACGACGGGCTACAGCGCATCGAGCAACGCTTGCGTCGTCATTACAATCGCGCGCAGCGATCTGCCGAAAGCGCTCATCAACGCACGCGCCCTGTGTTGGGAGCAAACATTTCGCGCGACCCTGACAATTTAGACGCTGCCTCCTGCTGCGAGGAGCTGGTGTCGTGTTTCCAGTCTTTACAGCCTGTCGTCGACTACATCACGCTCAATGTCTCCTGTCCCAACGCCGATCGTCGTTTTCTCGACATTTTGCCACCGAAAGAAATCGCCAAGCTTGTCGAGAACATGCGCGCCGTCGAACCGGGCAAGCGACGCATTCCTCTGCTGGTAAAACTTTCTCCCGATTTTCTGCCGAACGAGTATTTGGCGCTCGCCGACCTTGCCATCGACGGCGTTTTCGACGGCATCATCGCGGGCAACACGACGACGGCGCGCACGACCGCGCTACGCTCGCCCGATGCGAACGAGGCGGGCGGGCTCAGCGGCAAACCCCTTGCGGGCGGCACCGACCGTCTGCTCGCCGAGCTTTATCGCCACACGAAGGGCAAGGTCGTACTTGTGGGTTGCGGCGGTGTCTTCTCCGTCCAAGACGCCATGCGACAGATTCTCAACGGCGCGTCCCTCGTCCAGCTCTATACGGGACTTGCCTACCAAGGACCGAGGCTTGTCGATCAAATGCGTTTTGAATTCTCGACCATGCTGCGTCAGCACAAGCTCTCCTCGATCGGGGATGCGGTCGGCAAAGCCGTCTCTTGACCTGTCGGTCTCTTGACCTGTCGGTCTTCTGACCTGTCGGTCTTCTGACCTGTCCGATGACGAAGATTGCAACACGGCTCGGCGAGATCGCCCAATCTTTTCCCGCCCTCATCGTCGACCAATGGGGCGTGATGCATAACGGCTATCGCGCCTTTCCCGAAGCGATGCGCGCACTCCACGAGGCGAAACAGCATGGCAAAGTTGTTGTGACTCTTTCCAACTCCAGCAAGCCGCGTCGTCTTGCCAAAGAGATGTTGGACGATTTGGGCTTCGAGCAGGGTGCGCATTACGACCACATCGTCACTTCGGGAGCGGACATGCGCGACCACATCCGAGAGCCGCAGGACGATTTTTATCGCAGTCTGCCGACGCGTCCTCGTCTTTTTGTTCTTGCGACCTACGACGGAGACTTGGCGTTGTTGGACGGATTGCCTTGCGAGACGACGCGCAACTTGGAGGAGGCGGACGGGATGATCATCACCGGGCTCAGAGAGGGAGAGTCGCCTGAGGATTTTCATGATTTTTTGGATCGCGCGCGAGCTCGAAACTTGCCTTTAATTTGTCCGAATGCGGACAGATGGGTTGCTATGCCTGACGGTCGGCTGCACCCTTGCGCGGCGT
>JABAAA010000235.1 GCA_014239005.1 Alphaproteobacteria bacterium
TGTGCGTCCAGCATGATGGCATCCTTTCTGTGTTGGGGGTGTTGGTTTGTCTTTGTGCGCTCGTTTGCTACTTGCTCTTTTTGGCGATCGCCAAAATGCTCTCCCCCGCCTTGAGCCTTTGTCCGATCGCTGCCATCGGCGTAAAGTCGTCAGCATCGAAGGTGATTTGTACCAGTCCGCCGAAACGCAAGAAGCCGAACGCGCTTGCACTCTCGATGTCCTCGCTACTCGCGGGCAAGTCGAGCGTGATGCTACGTCCCAGCGCGCTCGCGCGAACATTCAGCGCATACTCCTCCCCGCTCGAAGCTTGGAGCGCAAGGTCGGTATTGCGGGCGTTGTCGCGCGCTTTGCGGAAGTCGAAGCCCGCCGCCGGCGCGTCGTTGTCGGTGCGTCTCAACACCTTGCCGGTCAGAGGAAACCTGAGTGTCGAAGCATCCAAGACGGTCGCAGCGACGGTGATGACAAAGGGCTCCCGCGTCTTGCCGCCGTCCTTCGCCCTCGCTTCCGAGACGATCACCGTGCCCGAAACAGGCGCAAGCAGAGTCCGCTCGTTCAAGGGCGGAACGGCGTGCGGCTTGCGGAAGGCAAAGAAGAAGTAGAGCGTGATCGCCGTTCCCGGCCACCACAAGGGCGGAGCGATCAGACCCAGCACGACGGTTGCAACCGCCGCGCCCAACACGAAGGGATAGCCCTCGCGGTGCAACGCTATCATCCATCGGTCTTTGATATCGAGTTCGTGCATCGAGTTTCCACCTTGTCAGTGCCTGAAAGACTAGCCTATCATGGAAGAATACGAAAGCGATTTTTTTGTGGGAGACTGCAATGAGCGCAACCGTCTTTGCCTTGGTCTTGACCGCCGCCTGCTTGCACGCCCTGTGGAACGTCTTGGTGAAGGGGGGCGAGGACAAGCTGGCAACCATGACCTTGCTTTGTTTGGCGGCAGCCTTGCCTTCGATCGTGGCGCTGCTGTTCTTTTTGCCCTTCCCGCAGGTCGAAAGCTGGAAATTCTTGGCTTACTCGCTGTGCGCTCACTTGGGCTATAAAATCTGCCTGGTCGCGGGCTATCGACACGGAGCGTTCGGACAAGTCTATCCGATCGCTCGCGGCGGCGCGGCGCTGGTCGTCTTGTGCCTATCCTTCCTCTTCCTTGCTAGCGCGGCACTGTCGTTGCGCGAAATCCTTGCCGTCGTCGTCATCGCCCTGTCGATCATGTCGCTAGCTTTCGTGGGTGCACACCGCAGCGGGACAAGCACTATCGACGAACGCGCCGTTGTCTATGCCTTGGCGACCGCCGTCTTCATCGGAAGCTATTCGCTGTTGGACGGCTTGGGCGCACGCCTTGCGGGTAACGCCTTGTCCTATGTCGCCTTGCTGATGGCGTTGGATGTCGTGCCGATCTTTTTTATCCTGCTCGCGCAAAAAGGTTGGAAAAACTTGCAGAAGGCGGTTCGGCGCGACGCC
>JABAAA010000236.1 GCA_014239005.1 Alphaproteobacteria bacterium
CATGCGGGAAGTTTAAACGGAGGAAGGAAAGAAAGTGTAGCAAATTATGTTCGCTGACTTATGGAGGAGTAGCGAACAGAATTCTCGCCTGACCGTTCCATTTCCCTATATGAGACTGTTGCGCACGGCTTTGCCGTGCGCTTGGTAAGGAAGAGGCTGTGCGCTTCGCTATGCTCGCGCACAGAGTGTGCGCACAGCGCACCCGCTGGACGCGGGGTCTTTTGCGAGGGACAAAGTCCCTCGCGCTCCCCTATGCGCGACAACACCTTTTTGTCACTAAAGAACCTATTGTGAATTCGTAAAACACAAACCCCCGTTACAAGTTTTAGTCGTTAAAAAACCTGTCGCGCGTCCCAGGATAAATCCATGAATAGCAAACAGAAGTAACGAACGGAATCCGAGCCTCACTATTTCATTCCTCTGTCTGATATTGACGAGCAGAGCGTCCTGGCACGACCGCCATGCGCCATAACCTCGTTTGCTTGCAATGATGTGAGACCGCGTCAGGACAGGACAAGGGAGCGAGCGCAGCGCCGAAGTGCGTAGCACTTATTGCATCCGTAAAATTTTTCAGTTTGTATACTATCCGCCGTCACCGTCCATTTTCTTCTGCACTCACTCTCTCCCCTCCCATGCTCGTCCATCCCCTTCTCTCCCCCCTTCTCCCGCCGCTAACCCCCGCCGCACGCCGCGCCCTCAAACGAACAGACAACCACGAACAATCCCTCACAAAACCCCCACAATCGCTCGGCAAACTAGAACACATCACAGAACACCTTGCCATCTGGCAAGAACAAGCACCCCCGAAACTTGACACAATCCATACCCTCGTCTTCGCAGGCAAACACGGCATCTGCCAAGAAAATATCTCCGCATACCCCTCCTCCGTCACCGAACAAATGGTCGAAAACTTTCACAACAAAGGCGCCGCCATTAACCAACTCTGCAACCTCGGGCAATCCTCGCTCGCCATCCATCCCGTGGAATTCTCCTCGACAACACAAAACTTCCTCCGCAAACCCGCCATGTCACAACAAACATGCACAAAAGCACTCCAACAGGGAATCGATGCCATACAACAACCCTGCAACCTGCTCGCCATAGGAGAAATGGGAATCGGCAATACAACCTCCGCCGCCGCCATGCTCACGGCACTTTACAACACACCCGATGGAACGCCCGACAGCAGAACGACACAAGAATGGACAAGCTCGGGAACAGGCGGCGATCGCCAAATGCTCCAACACAAAAGACAAGTCGTCGAACAATCCGTCGCTCGCTTCCACAAAGACAACCCCCCTGCCTCCTCCTCCCGCTCTCCGGCCGAATACGCTTGGTCGGTGCTTTGCGAACTGGGCGGCTTCGAACTCGCCGCCATCACGGGCGCGCTTCTCAAAGCCAGTGCCGTC
>JABAAA010000237.1 GCA_014239005.1 Alphaproteobacteria bacterium
GTTCCCCCTTCCAAGATGTCATTGCCGGCACCGCCGTAGAGGACATCTGCGCCCGTGTCCCCCGTCAACGTGTCGCCACTATCCGTGCCGAATTGTAAATTGCCAAACGGAATATTGCCCGTGTCGTAGAGGATTTCGTAGCGACTGTTGTCTTCAGCTTCGATCGAAACCGAGTCGCTACCGTGGGTGATTTTCACGCTGTCGTCCGCGATCGAAAAGTCGAGATCGTTCGGAGCGGCTACCGCTCTAAAGTACAACCTGCCCCCATCCGTATCGCCTTGGATGGTGTCTGCGCCGTCGCCCGCGTTGAAGACATACCTATCATCGCCTGTTCCCCCTTCCAAGAAGTCGTCGTCCGCGCCGCCGTAGAGGATGTCGTCGTCCGCTCCACCGTAGAGTTCGTCTACACCCACACCGCCGTAGAGGGTGTCTGCGCCCGCGTCGCCGTAAAGATCGTCGTCGCCGCCTTCCAACCCCACCAGCACATCCACATCCGCCGTGCCAACGAACGTGTCGTCACCATCCGTGCCGACACCCAATCTCCCTAGCACTGTATCGCCCGCGGTGCGGTGTAGTTTGTAGCGACCGTGCGCGTAAGAAGCCGCCGCGATCGTAACACTGTTGCCTTCCGCCGTCCTGATCTCGAGATCGCTGTTCGGCTGGCGTGTGAAAGAGAGGGAGGAGGAGGGACTCGCCTCCCTAAAGTAGAGGTTGTTCACCTGCCCTGTCCCGTCGTTATTTGTCTCGTCGTTTTCGTCGCCTTGGATGGTGTCCGCGCCGTCGCCCGTGTTGAAGACATAGCTATCCGCGCCTTTTCCCCCTAGCAAGATGTCATCGCCCGTGCCTCCCTCCAGCGTGTCCGCATCCGCGCCACCGTAGAGGACATCTGCGTCCGCGCCTCCCGTCAGCGTATCCACACCCGCACCGCCGTAGAGGACATCTGCGCCCGCGCCTCCCGTCAGCGCGTCGCCACTATCCGTGCCGAACTGCAATATGCCCTGCAGTGTATCGCTCGCTCCGTAGCGGATTTCGTAGCGGCTGTTGTCTTCACCTTCGATCGAAACCGAGTCGCTACCGCGCGTGATTTTCACGCTGTCGCCCTCAGCCGAGAAGTCGAGATTGTTCGGATTGGTCGCCGATTTAAAGTGCAACCTGCCCCCGTCCGTATCACCTCGAATGGTGTCCGCGCCGTCGTTCGCGTTGAACACATAGGTATCCTCGCCTGTTCCCCCTTCCAAGATATCGTCGTCCGCGCCTCCCGTCAGCGTGTCCCCATCCGCGCCGCCGTAGAGGACATCTGCGTCCGCGCCTCCCTCCAGCGTGTCCACACCCGCGCCGCCGTAGAGGACATCTGCGCCATCATTGCCCGACAGAGTGTCGATGCCTCCCAACCCCACCAGCACA
>JABAAA010000238.1 GCA_014239005.1 Alphaproteobacteria bacterium
GTCTCAAGCAAATACGCCTCATGTCTAGCACCCAGCGCAAAGTCGTCGGCATCGACGGGCGGACCGCCCCAGTCGTCTTTGGAAAGACGCGCCCCTAGCGCGAAAGCATCCAGCGCAACGCGCGCCTTGCCCTGCCATTTCTTTTCTCTCGTTGAGCTTGCCTCAAAGCCCAAAAGCAGCTCGTAGAGATCCAAGCGAATATCGCCCGTCTTCAACGAGGGCGAATGGTAAGATTGAAAAAGCTCTTCGGTTTCCTCATTCGTCAGCACTTCGATTTCCTCGTTCGTTCTCTCGTTTATATAACCTTTAAAACCGTACAAATTGGTCGGTCGGGGTGTCCTGATTCCGCCGTAGCGCAGGTAGATTTTGCCCGTCGTTGACCATCGAAAGCGTTTTTCTTCTACGGGTGCGCTTGTCTTCTGTGCGGGCGCGGGCAGCTGCTCGACACCCCCGCCCTTTTGTGCGGGTGCGCTGCCTATTTCGTTCGGCAGCTGCGCGCTTGCGGGTGCACAAGTCGCAAGCTCAAAGCCCATTCTCAAGATTAGATACAAGCAGCCGAGTAAAAAAACTTTCGATCTTTGCCGACGCAAAAGACCTTCGTACTTTCGCATGGCGGGTTCCTCTGAACATGCATCTTCTATACTCACTAAGACAAGAGAATTTCGCCAAAAAAACAAACCCTTGCAATAGAGATGAGAATTAACTTCTACTACCAGTAGCTGTTGTTTTTGTTGCCACAAAAGCCTCCGCCTTTGGAAAGCAAGCGCAAAGGGTTATACTGCAAGCGCCATGACCTTTAAAGAACACAGCCTCAAAGCCCCAAATGTTCTCGGCAGCGCAACATCGCATCGCAGCAGAGCACGGGTTCTCTCGTGGGTTTTGACAAGCTTTCTCCTGCTCGCCGCCGTGTCCGCGCCGACGAAAGGCGATGCGCAAGAGAATGGAAAAGAGCAGGAGACGCTTTTTCTCCATACCCGCCAAGGTACCCGCCACAAGATCATCGTCGAGGTTGCCGCGACACCCGCCGAGCAACTCCGCGGTCTGATGTTCCGCACGAGGCTTGCGGCGAAACACGGCATGCTTTTTTTACACGACCCGCCGCAGAAGGTCGTCATGTGGATGAAGAACACCTACCTGCCGCTGGATATGATCTTTCTCGATCGCAAGGGCAAGGTTGTGCAAATCGTCGAAAGGACGACTCCGCTCTCGCTAGCAAGCATCCGCTCGTCTCAGCCCGTAGCCGCCGTCTTGGAGCTTGCCGCCGGCAGCGTCCAAAGCCTCTCGCTTGACAAGGGCGACCGAGCAGAACACCCCTTCTTCCAACGATGAAGGCAAATTCCGTCGTCATTCTCAGCGGCGCAGGGATCTCGCGC
>JABAAA010000239.1 GCA_014239005.1 Alphaproteobacteria bacterium
AGGCAACAGACACGGCGCTCACGAGCGAGACGGCGGCAAGGATGGCTTCGCTCGAGTTGCTGGCGGACGGCAAGTGCCGTCTCAGCCGCGCGCAATGCCAAGCGATCTTGGAGCTGCGCTTGCAACGCCTCGTCGGTTTGGAGAAAGAAAAACTGCTGGCAGAGGCGCGCGAGAACTTGGCGCGGATCGTCGAGTGTCGCGCGCTGCTCGCCTCGAAGGAGCTTCGTGCGCAAAGCGTCAAGGAGGATCTGCACGAGGTGGAACGGATGTTCGCCACCGAGCGGCGCACCGACATCGTCGAGCAGGAGGTCGCCTTGGAGGAGGACGCAGAAAGCTTTGTTCAGCACGAGGAAGTCGTGGTAACGATCACGCGTCAGGGTTATGTGAAGCGTGTCGCCAGCCAAACCTATCGCAGCCAACACCGCGGCGGCAAGGGACGCGCCGGCATGAAGGTAGGCGAGGAGGACGACCTGATGCAGACATGCTTTGTCAGCACCAAGGCGCGACTGCTCTTCTTCACCAATCGCGGCATGGTCTATACGCTCTCGGCAGCCGACCTGCCTGAGGGCAGCCCGCAGGGCGGGGGGAAGAATGTCGCAAACCTGCTGGAGCTGACGGCGAACGAACGCGTCACCAACATCACCCCGCTACCCGAACGCGCGCAAGAGATGAAAAACAAAAGTCTGGTGCTTGCTACCGCCTCAGGCAGCGTGCGGCGCAATGCGCTGGAAGATTTTGCCCGTATCGCGCGCAACGGCATCATCGCCATGAAGATCCCTGAAGGCGACGCGCTCATCGGTGCGATCGTCTGCGACGAGGGAGACGATCTCTTTCTCGCCAGTCGTTATGCACAGGCGATTCGTTTTCCCCTCTCGGACTTGCGCGTCTTCTCCTCGCGCGGGAGCAGCGGAGTGCGCGGCATCGACCTCGCCAAAGGTGAGGGCGACAGGTTGGTCTCGATCGCTTCCATCCCTGCCCCAAGCCATGCCCCAAGCCCTGCCCCAAGCCATGGGGAGGGCAACGAGGAGAAAATGGCGATTTTCACCGCGCTCGCCTCAGGCTACGGCAAACGCACGCTTGTTGCCGAATATCGTTGCGCTGCGCGTGGCGGCAAAGGAATAAAAAACATCTCGCTCAGCAAGGGCGACGAGGTGGTCGCCAGCCTGCCCGTTCAAGCGGGCGACCAGCTCAATCTCTATTCCAATCAGGGTCAGTTTTCACGCATCGACGCCGAGAATGTGAGCCTGTTCGGACGCGCTACACGCGGCGTGCGTCTGTTCGATCTGAAGACGGGCGAAAGTTTGGTCGCGCTCGGAAAAATTCTGCCCGAAGGCGATGCCTCCCATGCTGACGAAAACAGCGAGGAGGGC
>JABAAA010000023.1 GCA_014239005.1 Alphaproteobacteria bacterium
ATGGAAGCCCGATTGGGCGATGCGGTGGTTCGTCCTCGACATCGATTACGAAATGTACGGTAAAGACCTCATCCCCTCCGCCGAGATGTCGCGACAGATTCTGCGTCTGATGGGCAAACGCGCGCCTGAGGGCTTTGCTTACGAGTTGTTCTTGGACGAGAAGGGGGAGAAGATCTCCAAGTCGCGCGGCAACGGCTTGACCCTGGAAGAATGGCTGACTTATGCCAGCGCCGATTCGCTGGCTTACTACATGTACAAAAAACCGAAGACGGCAAAAAGGCTGTTCTTCGATTGCATCCCGCGCTGCCTCGACGAATACTTGAACGACCGCAGGCTTTTCGACAAGGCGAGCAACGCGGAAAAAGTAGAGAACCCCGTCTTTCATATCGAACGTTCGACCTTGGTAACGATTCCTGATAACGTCAGTTTTTCGCTTTTACAAAACCTTGTCTCTGCGGTGGGCTTGCAAAGCCGTGCGCTCGAACAGGACAAGATCGGAACGGCGTGGATGCCCTTGTTGCAACGCGAGCTGGAGACGGCAGGACGCGAGTTGTCGGCATCACAGCGCGAGACGATTCAACATCTTTGGAACTACGCGCTCGCCTACGACCGCGACTTTGTGCGTCCTTCGTGTGCGCCGCGCGCCCCTGCAAACGACGAGAGGATCGCCATCGACAAGCTTGTCGTCAAGCTGCAAGAGCTGCCCACGGATGCCGCGCTGGAAGAGATTCAGAGCGTCGTCTATGCGGTTGGCTGCGAGGCGGGCTACAAGGACAAGCTGCGCGCATGGTTCGAAATGCTCTACGAGGTTCTGCTGGGACAAAGCACAGGACCGCGTTTTGCCAGCTTTCTGAAAATCTACGGGCTGGCGGCGGGAATTGCCTTGTTGCAAAAAGCCGTCAAGTCATGACCGCGCCTCAACATCCCGACAACAAGGAAAAGGCAAAAGAGGCGGCAACGTCCGTGTTGCCCGACCTGCCTTGTTGGAATCTCGATGCTCTGTATCGAGGGATCGAAGATCCGCAGCTGGAAAAGGACATACAGATTGCAAGAGAGGAGGCGTCGGTGTTTTCGCAACATTACAAAGGACGCCTGCCGACTCTTTCTGCCGTCGAGCTGGGGACTGCCGTGTGCGCCTACGAGCGTTTGCAAGAGCGCGTCGCACGTCTAGGCGTGTTCGCCTTTCTGAAACACGCGGAGAATCTGGTCGAGGGGAAGGTCGCGCGCTTTCGCCAAGCTCTTCAAGAACAGCTGACCGACATCGAGAAGGCAGTATTGTTTTTTCCGCTGGAGCTGAACGCGTTGGACGACGCAACGTTGAACAAAGCCTGCACGCAGGATCCGACCTTGACGCGCTACACCTCGTGGCTGCAGGCGCTGCGTCGTTTCAAGCCGCACCAGCTTTCTGAAGACTTGGAAGAGCTGCTTGCGGAAAAGGCGCTGACGGCACGCCTCGCTTGGATCACGCTTTACGACGAGAGCGAGGCGGCGATGCGCTTTCGCGTCAAGGAAGAAGATGTGATCCTTTCGGAGGTGTTGCACCAGCTTTCGGACGAACAGGCGAGCGTTCGCCGCGAGGCAGCGCATGCCTTGGGCAAAGGGCTAGCAGCTCACCTGCCCCTTCTGACGACGATCACGAACACGCTAGCGCAAGACAAGGCGTTGGAAGACAGGCGGCGCGGCTTTCGTGCGCCGATCGATGCGCGCAACTTGGACAATCGCATCGAAGGCGAGGTTGTTCAATCGTTGGTCGAAAGCGTGCGAGCCTTCTACCCGCGTCTTTCGCATCGCTACTATCGTTTGAAGGCGCGCTGGCTGGGCTGCGCGAAGGGCAGCGAGAAGCTCGACTACTGGGACAGGCTTGCCCCTGTGCCGAACTCCTCCAAGCGTGTCATTCCGTGGGCTGAGGCGCGCGCGACGGTGTTGGCTGCCTACGATGGTTTTTCCGACGAGTTCGGCGCGTTGGCACGGCAATTCTTCGAGCATCCCTGGATCGACGCAGCGCCTAGGACGGGGAAGATGTCGGGCGCGTTTTCTTGCCCTTGCGTTCCCGAAACCCACCCTGTGATTCTGATGAGTTATCGCGGCAGGACGCGCGATGTCATGACATTGGCGCACGAGATGGGACACGCTGTTCATCAGGCGCTGGCAGCCGAGCAGGGCTTTTTGCTTTCGCAGACGCCGCTGACGCTTGCCGAGACGGCATCGGTGTTCGGCGAGAGGCTGACCTTCGATCTGATGCTAGAGCGCACGCGTGATCGAGGTGAAAAACGCGCCTTGCTGGCGGGCAAGATCGAGGACATGCTCAACACCGTGGTTCGGCAAATCGCCTTTTTGGACTTTGAGCAGAAGTTGCACGAGCGTCGCAGACGGGCGCCGCTTTCCAGCGACGAGATAGGCGACTTGTGGATGGAGACGACGCGCGAGAGTTTAGGCGATGTGTTTCGATTCGACGAGCATTACCGTTGTTATTGGGGCTATGTGTCGCATTTTGTTCATGCGCCGTTTTATGTTTATGCCTATGCCTTTGGCGACGGGTTGGTGAATGTGCTGTATGCGCTGTATCGTGAGGGCATGGCGGACTTTGAGGATCGTTACAAGGCGTTGCTGGTGGCAGGGGGGAGCGGTGACTACAAGGCGTTGTTGGCGACTTTTGGATTGGACCCTCTGGCGGGAGATTTTTGGCAACGTGGGCTGTTGGTCATCGAGGGCATGATCGAGCAACTGGAAGAACTGCTGGACGACAAAGAGGATGCTTAGTTAGCGCAACCGCGCTGCTCACAAAAACAGCTTGCTAGATTGCAATGCTGTTGTTACGACCGCCTGGAATGGTCTACAATCGTCTGCAGTAAGCTATGGGGCCGTAGCTCAGCTGGCAGAGCGCTACGATGGCATTGTAGAGGTCAGGGGTTCGACTCCCCTCGGCTCCATTTTAATCAGATGCCAAGCTTTCCTGTGCGCACCGCTTCCAAGGCCGAAGACAATCCTGCGCGCCACGCGTAGGCGACCAAGAAAATACGGATCGCGCTCGTCAAGGGCAGGCTGGGGGCGCGCTCGGCGATCTGCGTGCAGATCTCGTGCGCCGAAAGATTCTCGCGTTTGGTGACATGCCCTAAGATGTCCCAAAAGATCGGCTCCAGACGCACGGAAGTGCGGTGCTTGCCGATGCGAATGTTGCGGCTCGTCAAGGTGGAACGACGTTGCGTCCGCTCGCCGAGTGTCGTCCTTGGCGGCGAAGGCGGTTTGGCGCGCGACGCCCTATCTTGCGGCGGTTCTGACATGTTGCCTCTGCTGCTTGCAACGCGAGCAGCGTTTTGTTATAATGCTCGTTGGATTGCATACTAGAACATTCACGGACGAATCCCAAGCGAACTCTTTGTGTGGAAGAGACTGCAGAAGAAGCCCGAAGAAGCCGCAGAAGAAGCCCGAAGAATCCCGAAGAATCTCTTGGAGTAGGCGTAGGCGATGACTCAGAAAATCCTGATCGTAGACGACGACGATCTGTTGTGCCAATCGCTGGCAGACCAGCTCCGCGATGCGGGCGATTATCGCGTTGATATTGCGCACGACGCCGAAGAAGGGCTACGCGTGCTTGCCGACAAGCCCGTCGACGCGGTGTTGCTGGATGTCGGACTGCCCGACATGGACGGCAGACAGGCGTGTCAACAAATGCGCGCTCGCGGCTACCACATGCCCGTGCTGATGCTGACCGCCCACGACCAAGAGCAAGACGTCGTCGGCGGTTTCGATTCGGGCGCGACCGACTACATCACCAAACCCTTCCGTTTCCGCGAACTGCTGGTGCGCCTGAAAACCCATCTGAAGATTCACGAGAAACACGAGGACACCGAATACCGAATCGGTCGCTTTCGCTTCCAGCCGAACGCACGTTGTCTGCTGGATGTCACCGATCCGAAAGACAAGACGCCGCTGACCGACAAGGAAGCTTCGATCCTGAAACTGCTGTACCGCTCGCGCAACAAACCCATCTCGCGCGCCGTCATGCTGAAAGAAGTTTGGGGCTACGGCAAAGGGATCTCGACGCACACCTTGGAGACGCACATCTATCGGTTGCGCAAAAAACTGGAGACGAACGCAGAAGAACCCTCCGTGTTGCTCACCGAGCTCGGGGGCTATCGTCTCAACTTGGAAGCGCACAGCGGCGACAAGACTTCTTGACAAAACTGCTCGCCGACCTCTGGTCCCTCGTGTTGCCCGCAGCGCTGGTGCTGTGCGCAACCCTAATCCTCCTCTCCATCGTTGCCGAACGTTTGACAACATGGCGCAACGTTCCAGGTTCGTGGTGTTCGTGGTGGTCGCGGCGGTGGGCACGGCACAAGCGAGCGACAGGCGCGACAAGCGTCGCACCCCGCTCCTTTTCTTTTTCCTTTTTCTTCGCCCTGCCGTTGGCTCCCGTCCTGTTGCTGCTCGCTCTGTGGCTCTCGCCGCAGACGATCGCCACGACCACCACGTTGCTCGTGCGACAATCGCCCGACGCTCTTATGATGGTCTTCCTTGCCGCCCCCCTCGCCCTGCTCTTCTTGTGGAGCGAGGGCAGCAGCGTTGCGCACCGCGAGAATGCTGTTGACGCGGCGAAAAAAACGACAGGCAGCGAAACGAGCGACGGAAGCACCGCGCTGGAGCGTCTTGCCTCTCGCGTCTTTAGCAAATCCTTGATGCGCGTCTTCGTTGCATCGTTTGCCTTCTGTTGTCTTCTCTCGTTGCTGCTCGACCTTGTCCCGACGCTCGCCCATCTGTTTTGGCATCAAGCCGCGCGTGCAAGCTTGCACGCCCCCTCGACGTTGGTGCCGAGCGGGTTCGTCAGCCTGCTTGGCATGGGGCTCTTGCTCGTGCTGGTCGTGCCGCAGCTTTTTCCGCAACCGAACAAGGCGATCGCATGCCTGTTGCTGCTGTTCTTGCCTTGCGCGTTGTTCTTCTATGGTGCGCTTTGTCTCGTCGCTGTTCAAAAGGCGAGCTCGACCGCGGCTTCCGTCGTCTCGTCTCCTAACTCACTCTTTGACTCACTCTTTAGTTCACTCTTTGCCACCGAGCGTGCGCTCAATGTCGACACGTTGCTTGCAACGCAAGGCATCTTTCGTCCCGCCTTCGGATGGCTCGCCCTGCTGTGCTGCGTTCCCTACGCGTTGCCGAAAGCGACCACTGTAAACAAAGTGGCGACGGTGTTCTCGCTCAGCCTCGCTTTCGCCTGCCTGCTGGGCTTCGTCGCCCTGACGGCTGCCCCTGTCGTCTCCAGTCAGGCGTGGTTGCTCGGCGAGCAGGGCTTGAACCCCTTGCACGCCGCCTTCCGCTCGCTCTACCCGAACGAGGGCTGGTTGCTGGAAGCAAGCCTCGCCGCCCTCAGCGCCACCACCTTGCTCGCGCTCTCGGCACTCGTGCGGGCTTGCTTGACGCTCGTGCATCCCAACGCAGCGCCGTCCACGCTGACGATGTTCACCCTTGCGCTGCTCATGTTCGTCACCACGCTCGGCATGCTGACCGGCAGCGGCAACGAGGCATGGCGGGCGAGCATGCTCGGCTTTTTGCAGCGCACGCAAGGAATCGGACAGCTGGGACAAGGCATCGCAACCCTCCTCTTCCTCGCAGCCCTCAGCACGATTGCCGTACGATCGCTCGCCGCGCTCCGAAAATAACGCAGAAAGGAGGATACAAGTAGCGTGGCAAGAAGCAAGACAAGTTCTGCCCTGTTGGCGAAGGAAGAAGCACCTTCGAGCCAAAGCACTCGCCAACCCCATAGTCAGCTCCTTGGCGACAACAAGGCTCCGACGGTGAGCGAGCTGTCGCGTGCCTTGAAAGAGCATGTGGAGGATCGTTTTTCGCGCGTCAGCGTGCGCGGCGAAATATCGGGGGTGAAGATCTCACGCCAAGGAAACCTCTACTTCACATTGAAAGACGAGAAGGCGGCACTGGACGCCGTGTGCTGGAGCGGCAGGGTAGGACGTCTGCAACACAAACCCGAAGAAGGACTGGAAGTCGTCGCGCACGGGTCGCTCTCGACCTACCCTTCGCGCTCGCGCTATCAGATGGAGGTCGAAGCCCTGGAGCCCGCCGGCACGGGCGCGCTGTTACAACAGCTGGAGCGACGCAAAAAGAAACTTGCTGCCGAAGGGTTGTTTGCCACCGAGCGCAAGCGCAAGTTGCCGTTGCTGCCGAAGCGCATCGCGGTGTTCACCTCCGAACAAGGGGCGGTATGGCACGACATTCGCCAAAGGTTGGGACAACGTTGCCCTGTCAACGTCGCGCTATTTCCTACCGCCGTGCAAGGACGCGAGGCGGAGGGCAGCCTGCTTCAAGCCTTCGCGCTGTTGGACGAAGTGGTGGCGAACAAAGAGCATGCGCTCGACGACTTGCAGGTGCTGATCGTCGCGCGCGGCGGAGGCTCGATCGAGGACTTGTTGGCGTTCAGCGAAGAATCGGTCGTGCGCGCTGCCGTCGCCTGTCGGTTGCCTGTCGTCTCGGCGATCGGGCATGAGAGCGACGATTGCCTGCTCGATCACGCCGCCGATCTGCGCGCGCCCACGCCTACGGCGGCGGTCGAGTTGGTCGTGCCGGAAAGAGCGGTCTTACGCGAGCGTATCCTTGTCTGCTGCAAACGCACGTTTCGCATCGTCGAACATCGTCTGGAAGAATCGGAGGAACGTCTCGACACGGCGCGCCGCGCCCTGCCGCGCGCGCTGCAAACGCGCGCGACGCAGGCGGGCGAGCGCTTGCAACGTTCTGCGCTCACGTTGCGCCATGTCTTCACCAATTTTGCGCAAGGCTTGAGAGAGCGTTTGGCGCGACAAAGGCTTTCCGCGCGCTGGCTTGTCGATACGCTCGCGCGCGCGCGCGCGCGACTTACCGAGCAGGAGAAACGTCGGCAACGTGCGTTGGGCTCGCGGCTGGCTCTTGCCGAGGAGCGTTTGTTGCGTAGCCGCCGCCTGCTCGAATCGCTCTCGTTCCAACGCGTGCTAGAGCGGGGTTATGCCATCGTGCGCGAGGGGGGGCGTATCGTGCGCTCGGCGTGCGCCTTGCCTGAAGGGACGCGTTTCGATACCCTGTTCGCAGACCGTTCCATCCTCTCGGCACGCGCCTACAAGGTCGTGCGCCCTCCTTCTAAAAAAGAGCATGTTCCAGAACAGAAATCTCCCGCCCGTGCCACGAACCAAGAATTCGCGTCGCGCACGGCGATGCAACCTTGCGAGGAGGTTCGCGCGGGGGTTTACGCGGGGGTTTACGAGAGAGTTTCCGATTCTTCTTCCTCCCCATCTTCTTCAAAGCACACGCCACCTGTCCCCTTGCGGCAGGAGCGTTTGAAGCTGTGACGGAACGAGTGATGCGTCTTTCTGTCCTGCTCGCTTTCCTGTTCTTGTCGCTGCCCGCAGCGGAGGCGCAGCACGCGCAACACTTCACGGCGCAGACGAAGAAGCTGGGTGCGATCAAATTGAACGGATACTTTGTGCAAGGCGGCGTGGTCGTGGGGCGTTCAGGCAAGTTGAAAGCGATGACTTTAGACGGGCGCGAGGTGCCGCTAGGTCCGAAAGGAGAGTATGTCTTCGGGTTTTCCCGCGACGAAAAGGGCTCGCAAGTCTTGACGCTCGTCTACAAGGACGGAAAGTTTGAAAGTCATTCTTTGGAGATTGCGCCTAGAAGTTACGACATCCAGCGCATCGAGGGCTTGCCCCCGAAGCAGGTCACACCGCCGCCCGAAGTGTTGGCGCGCATCAAACGCGAGAATGCAAAGATCGGCAAAGCACGGAGGCAACGAGGCGACTGGCAAGACTTTGCAGGCATATGGATATGGCCTGCGCACGGTCGCATCAGCGGTGTCTACGGCTCGCAGCGCATTCTCAACGGTCAGCCGCGACGTCCGCATTTCGGCGTCGACATTGCCAACTCGACAGGCACGCCCGTCGTCGCACCCGCAGGGGGGGTGGTGCGGTTGGCGGAAGAGGATCTTTACTACAGCGGAGGGACGATCATCATCGACCACGGACAGGGCTTGCAATCCACCTTTTTGCACATGGCAAGCGTCGAGGTCGCCCCAAACCAGCGCGTCGAGCAAGGGGAGCGAATCGGCTCGATCGGCGCGACCGGAAGGGTGACGGGCGCGCATCTCGACTGGCGAGTCAATTGGTTTGCGCGCAGGATAGACGCGCAGTTCTTGTTGCCGCGCGCGATCATCGCAAGCCCGCAATAACAAAACAGAGGCGAAGGACATTGGAGTTGGAAAAAAGATTGACGAACCCTCCCTCCTCTTTCTTTCTTCAGGACTCTTCGTTGCTGACACGGGAGGGCGTGCGCCATGCCTTCTTTGATCGCTCGGCGGTGACAGACGACAACAAGGCAACGTTGCAAGAGACGGCGCGGAGGGCGTTGGGGGTCAGGCGTGCTGTGAGCGTGAAACAGGTTCATTCGGCGCGTGCGGTTGTCGTTCGCCAGCCGAGCGATCTTTGGGCGGAGGGTGGTGTTCCCCCTGAGGCGGACGCGTTGGTGTCTTCGGTTGCGGATCTGTTGTTGTGTGTCTACACGGCGGATTGTGCGCCGATATTGTTGTTGGATGGCGAGGCGCGTGTGTGCGCTGCGTTGCACGCGGGGTGGCGTGGTGCGTTAGGCGGCATTTTAGAGGAGACCTTGCGTTTGATGCGCACGTTGGGTGCACGGGAAGATCGGATGGAGGCGGTTGTGGGCCCTACGATTGGGGTTGCTTCCTATCCGGTGAGGGAGGATTTTTTAGCGAGGTTTTTGGAGCGGGACGAAGAAAACCGCAGGTTTTTTGTTCGTTCGGAAGATTTGGAAAATAAGGAAGATTCGGAAGATTTAGAAGATAAGAAGAGGTGGCATTTCGACTTGCCTGCCTATGTCAGAGAGGGGTTGCTTGCAGAGGGGGTGAGGGAGGTACGGGCATTGGCTGGGGGGATCGACACTTTTGTGGAGCGGAGATTTTTCAGTCATCGCAGGGCGATGCTTGAAGGAGAGAAGGAGAGGGGCAGAAACTTGGCTTGCATCGCTTTAGAAAACTAGACAGGCTTCCTTCTAACAATCGACGAGCGTCGCCTCGCTCAAAGGTCGTTCCGTCTCGTATCCGTGTCGTTGCAACAATTGCCCGATCTCCGCCAGCAACTTCCTACAAGCTCCCTCCCCGCCCGCCTCTGCGCGCAAGACCATCGCCTCCTCCGTGTTCGACGCACGCAACAGCCACCAGCCCCCATCCTCCCGCTCGACACGTACGCCATCAAGCGTACAGAGACCGTACGCATCCTTCCCCGTACGCGTCGCAAGATTCTCCCGAATCTCCTCCCGAATCTTTTCCACAAGAGCAAACTTGCGATCCTCTCTAATCGGCAAGCGCAACTCGTCGCTCGAAACACTCGGCGGCAACAACGTCAACGCACGCTCGATCGCAAAGCCCGAACGCACCATCCCGCACAAACGAACCGCCGCATAAAGCGCGTCGTCATAACCCCCGTAGCGATCGTTGAAAAACAAATGCCCGCTCACCTCTCCCGCCATCGAAGCATTTTTATCAGCCAACGCTCGTTTCACATGCGCATGCCCCGTCTGCACCAACTCCGCCCTGCCCCCCAACCGCTCGATCGCACGCAACACACACGGCGAAGTCTTGATGTCGCACAGAACCAACGGCGCAGAACGCCCTCCCCTCTCGCCGTTTTGCAACAAGTCCGCGGCAAACAACAATAACAGCCGATCACCACTCAAACGCCTGCCTTCAGAAGTAAGAACGACAAGACGATCCGCATCACCGTCGAACGCAAGCCCCACCTCCGCCCCGCTCGCCACGACCTGCTCGCGCAATCCGTCGAGCGCGTGCGCCTTGCCGGGATCAGGCGAGCGCGCTGCAAAAGAAGGATCAAGCTCTGCCGACAAAAGACGATGCTCGCCCGCCAAGCGCGGCACGAGATCCTTCGCCACCACCGAACCCGCTCCTCCTCCCATATCCCACACGCTCGAAATCCTCCCCCCCCGAACGCGAGCGTCCTCTTCCAACAAACGCTCCACATAAGCTTCGCGCCATGCACGTCCGTGCGAAGTCTCCTCGTTTGGCACGGTCGAGGACGACAGCAAGGACGCAGACAGACGTGGCGCGCTCGCCAAGCTTGCTGCCAAATTCTGCAAGTCCTGTCCGAAAAAAGGTTTTCCTG
Organism: Alphaproteobacteria bacterium; assembly: GCA_014239005.1. Classification (GTDB taxonomy): domain Bacteria; phylum Pseudomonadota; class Alphaproteobacteria; order JABAAW01; family JABAAW01; genus JABAAW01. The sequence continues at coordinate 10,161 of JABAAA010000023.1, forward strand.
CGCACACCAGCTTGAAGCCGTTGTGCTGCGGCGGATTGTGCGACCCCGTGACCATCACCGCTCCTACTACCACCCCCGCCACCGCCCCCGCGCGCTCTTCCGCTTGCGTCCCCCCTGCCGCGCGCGGAGGACGACCTCGACAAGCCTCGGCAAAGTAGAGCGCAGGGGTGGGAAGAATTCCGAGATCGATTCCTACAGCACCACCATGTTGCAAGCCTGCCTGCAAGGCTAGGCTCAAGGCAGGCGAGCTTTCGCGCCCGTCACGCGCGACAAGAATTTGACGCTCGAAGCCTTTTTGCTGTCCCTCGCCCCATCGTTCTGCAAGCGTACACCCCAACGCGAAAGCGTCTTGCGGACGCAGCGTTTTCTGCCACTCCCCGCGAATGTCGTAGGCGCGCAAAATTCCCGCATCGAAGGCATAGGCAGCGTTCTCGCTCAAGACTTGTTGCCTTTGTTGCCTTTGTTGCCCTTGTTATCCTTGTTATCTTTGATATTTTTGGCGTTGCTTTCCTTCAAGGCTCGGATCGTCTGCTGCCAGTGAGGGTCAGAGACGTTGTTCTTTTCGCTTGCGATGGCGACATTGGCAGCGATCCATCCTCCGATTCTGCCGCAATCGTATCGCTCGCCTTCGTAGAGCCACCCGTAGACGGGATTGGTATTGCCGACGATGGCATCGGTGAGCTGGATCTCGTCTTGCTGCGATCCTTGTCGTGATTCTTGTCGTGATGCCGTCTCGACAGCTTTGTCCAACACAGGAAAGATGGCAGCAGGCAGGATGTATCTTCCGATGGCGCAGAAGTTCGAAGGCGCCGTTCCGAGCTTCGGCTTTTCGACAAGGTTTTCGACAGCAAACAGCCGATGTTCAGAGGGTGCCTCGCGCGGCACCAACACGCCGTAGTGTTGCGTTTCTTCCTCCTCCATGGACATGGCGGCGAGCAGGGTGGCGGCGGGGTCGCCAAGGTCGTGGTAAAGGCGAAGCATGCGCTCGACACAAGAGGGCTCGTCGACAGGAGGGTTGGCATGAGAGTTGGCAGCAGAGAGATTGCGCAGCAAGAGTTCGTCGGGCGTAGAGACGACAAAAGCTTGTTCTTGTGCCAACCAGTGCCTTGCGCACCACACGGCGTGTCCCAACCCAAGCCGTTGCGATTGTCGCACGAAGGCGATGCTGCCTTCTTGGGGCAGGTCGTCGCGCAGTTGGCGAAGGCGTTCCGCTTTGCCCTGTCTCGTCAGCGCTTCTTCCAGGGCGGGGTCTTGGGCAAAGTGGTTTTCGATGACATGCTTTCCCAGCCCCGTGACGATTAACACCGATTCGATGCCGGCTTGAAAAAGCTCTTGGACAGCGTAGTGGATGAGCGGTCTGTCGAAGACGGGCAACATCTCTTTCGGAATAGCCTTCGTCGCCGACAGCATGCGCGTGCCGAGCCCCGCTGCAGGAATGACAGCTTTGCGAATAGGAAGCATGGAAACAACACCAAAAAAACGACTGCGGACAAGAATGCTCGCAGAAGGTTATAGCATAGCGCGAATTGTTTGTGATTGTTTGTGGATGCGTTGCCCCCCTGTTTTTGTTAGAATAAGACTTGTTTCGTAGGGTTTGCTTCAGTGTCGCTTCGCATCCTCCCAGCCTTGTTGCTTGCGATTCTTGTCGCAACGCCTCTGCTTGAGGCGCAGGCAGAGGTACAAGAGAACGCGTCTACTGATAGCGCACCTTTAGCGAACGCGTTGCAGGCGGAGGCGGATTCTTTCGGTCGGGTCTATCTGCTTGCTCCTCCGTTGCCGACGACGGGACGCGTCGCTTCGGACGAGCGAAGCCTCCTTGAAGGGCAAGGCAAGAAGCGCGCTCGCGTTTTTGCCAAGAATTATAATTTGGCGCGAACCTTCGACCTGCCCTCGCTCGAATCGCTCAAGCCTGTACAAACGACGGAACGTTTCCGCCGCCAGATGAAGCTTCTCGATCCTTTGGAGAAAATGAACCGCAGCGCTTTCCGCTCCACCTTGTTTATCGAGAAAGCCTTTTTGCGCCCGCTTGCCAAGGGGTGGCGCAAGATTCCTCGCGCTATCACCGCACCCGTCGTCAATTTTTCGCGCAACCTCTCGCGAACGACAGACTTTCTCAACGCGCTTGCGCAAGGCAACGCAAAGCGAGCGTCCGAAGTTTTCTTTTCTTTCGTGCTCGATTCGACGCTGGGCTTTGCAGGGCTCATCAACCTTTCGGAACATCTCGGCATCCCGCAAGTCGAAGAGGACTTCGGGCAAACGCTTGCCCACTACGGCATCGGACACGGTGCCTACTTCGTCTCCTTCTTCACAGGCCCCTCCTCGATCCGCGACACGACAGGCACCGTCGTTGATATCGTCGCCAACATCTTCGGGAAACAAGCCCTAGGTCCTTACTGGAACCCCCTAGACTATACGCTGTTCATTGCAACCGGTGCGGGTGCGGGTGTCGGCACGGGTGTGAGCGTCGGGCTGGGCTTTCTCAGAAGCATCGACAGCTATTCCAAAGCCGTCGATCAAATCGAAGCGTTGGAGAAGGGATCGCTCGACTTCTACGTTGCGACAAGACGTTTCTACGCCTATCGCCGCGCGTTGCAAGTGCTGAACGCCGAAAATCCTCCTGCAGCCCAAAA
>JABAAA010000240.1 GCA_014239005.1 Alphaproteobacteria bacterium
AGAGCGAGAAATAAATCTCGCCATCGTTCAGCAAGCGATTCTGATTCGGCCAGTTCTTAGGAAATGTGCGCCCGCCCTGCCACAACGCAGGATGCAACGCGTCCAAGAAGTCCCACAGAGGCTTGGTCGTCGCCGCGAAGTTGTCCCCTGCCGGGGCAGCGAGCGTCGCCCTGTCCGCGCCCAAGTCGTAGAGCGCCTGTTTCAGAAAAGTGACGCCCACGAAATCGGGCGGAGCAGGATAGGTAAAGCGCCCAGGGTTTTTCTTCGCGTAAGCCGCCAGCTTCTTGAGCGAGCGCGGTGCTTTGTCTACGCGCGCCGTATCGCGAATCAGCACCAGTTGCGCCATGCCCCAAGGCGATTCGTAGCCCTCGGTCGGGATCGTGAAGTCGGTCGTGGTGGCGGGTTTGTTCTTCGTATCGACATACTTCCAGTTCGGCAGACGCTCTGCGAAGGGACCAAACAAAAGCTTCTGTTCTTTCATGGTGCGAAAGTTCTCGCCGTTGATCCAAATCAGATCGATGCCGCCGCCCGTGTTCTTGCCGGCGCTCTTTTCTGCCAGCACGCGCTTGACCGCATCGGCGGTGCTTGTCAACTTGAAGTGTTTCAGCACCACGCCGTGACGCGCCTTCACCTGCTCTGCGACCCAGCGCAAGTAGGTGTTGATTTTCTCCGAACCCGCCCAGGCCGCGAACCACACCGTTTGTCCGCGCGCCTTGTCTTCTGTCGCGTGGAAATCTCCATGGTCAGCGTGCGCAACAGGCGACAGAGGTAGCGACAAGGTCAGCGACAAAGTCCATACGAAGACGAGTGCCGCGCAACGCGGCAAGATCAGGCGAGCGAGCGCTCGTGTTAAAAAAGAAGAAGGCATGGAACGGATCCTTGAGTTAGAAAAAAAGAGAGGAAGGGAGGAAGGGAGGGAAGGGGTTGATCGACAAAAGAGAATGTTAAACTTTCATACTTTTTAGCATAGCGCGCAGGTCTTTGACAACCCTATCGAGTCGCTGTGGGTCGGTATCCGAAACGACGATGGCGTTTTTCCATGTCGTCGTTGCGATCTTCGCGCCTTCACCTTGCGCTTGCGCTTGCGATCGCTCGCCTTGCAAGCGCGGATAGCTTCCGATCTCGCTTTCGGGGTAGCGTTCCTGAATGCCTTGTAAGGCTTCGGCGAAGCGGCTTTCGTGGAGCGTAGTATGCAGCGTTTCGCTGAGTCTGGCGTCTCCGCCTGTGAACTTGTCGGCGAGCGTTTGCAACATGGCTTCGAACACCTGCGGCACGCCTGCCATCACATAGACATTGTCGATACGAAAGCCCGGCGCGATGGAAAGAGGATTGGCGATCGGTTCTGCACCGCGCGGCAGCCGCACC
>JABAAA010000241.1 GCA_014239005.1 Alphaproteobacteria bacterium
TGCCTTGTCGCTTGTGGCGCGGAGGGGGGAGGCTGCTCCTCTCAGGATCGTATCGACGGCAGCCCCTGTCCACGCGTTGGTAAAGTCTTTGACGCAGGGCGTGCAGCAGCCGCAGCTGTTGCTTGCTCCCAGCGTTTTGCCGCACGGAGCGAGGCTCACGCCGTCGCAGGCGGCCCAGCTGCAAGACGCCGACTTGCTCGTGTTTGTCGGATCCTCCTTCGCCGCGTTTGAAAGCGCCGTCGAGCAAAGCGCGACCCGACGCATCGTTCGCCTGACAGAGATGAAAGGAATCGTCACCCTCCCGATCTTTGAAGAGCATGGCGAACACGATGAACATAAACACGATGAACATAGACACGATGAAGAAGGACACGACGAAGAAGAACACGACGAAGAAGAACACGACCAAGAAGAGCATCGCCGAGAAAAAGGTCACGAAGCCAAACCTCGTGTCGAGAAGGGTATCGATCCGCATGTTTGGCTCGACATCGGGAATGCTCGTGTGATGGTCGAGCGTCTTGCCGCGTTGCTGATCGAGCGCGACAGGGAGAATGCTACGCTTTATCGCAAGAATGCTCGTGCGCTTGATCGTTCGTTGTTGGCGCTGGATCGGGAGGTGGGTGCGTTGGTGCGCGGTCTTTCGGAACATTCCCCGACGGCGCATTCCGACAGGTTTCTTGTGTTGCACGATGCCACGGCTTATTTTACGGCGCGTTATGCTATTCGTGGCAAGGAGCGGCTTTCTGTCGGGCATCACAATGCGACGCGTGACGGCGTGAGGCATACGTTGCGTGTGCGTAGGGGGTTGCGCGAGGGGAGGTATCGTTGTGTTGTCGTTCAGCCGCAGTTGCCGCGCGCAGTACGCGAGCGGTTTTTGGGAGGGGGGATTAGGGTTGTCGAGATCGATCCTTTGGGGGTTGGGTTGGCTCAAGATGAGAATTTTTATGCGAACGTGCTGCGGGGGGTTGCGAGGGGCTTTCGGGAGTGCTTGCAATCTTAATGTTGTGCTTTAGCTTTGCGTCTTAACCTCTGAAATTACGGACAGATTTTTCTCTTGTTCGCGTAGTTATTTCTGATGCTTTTTTCTCCATCGGATCAGTGCCTCGATCGAAAGCCTTTGCAAGCGATGCGTCCGCGTAAACTCCTCCAAGATCCTCCCCTTCGCTACCGATCCGTCATCACAAACAATCTCCGCCAGCACGCCGACAGGTTGCAAACCCGCCAGCCGCGCCAAGTCGTACGCTGCCTCCGTATGTCCCGCGCGCTCCAACACTCCCCCTTCCCTCGCAATCAGCGGAAACACATGCCCAGGACGGACGAAATCCTCCGCGCACGCACAAGAATCGGCAAGCG
>JABAAA010000242.1 GCA_014239005.1 Alphaproteobacteria bacterium
GACGACATCTTGGTAGGCGGAGACGAAGAACTCGCCTCCGTTAGAGGCGACTATCTAGACGGCGGCAAAGGCAACGACATGCTCAACGGCGGAAAGGGTTATGATACCTACATTTTCCGTATTGGTGACGGAACGGACACCATCGTAGATGTCGCAGGAGAGCACATTATTTTGCAGTTCAACCTCCCCCTCCTCCGAAACCCCGACAGAATCTCCACTCAAACCTTCATCGATAGCGTCTCCGTTACAAGAGTCGGCAACGATATCGTCTTTGCCGTGGACATAGGCGGCGACGGCGATGTCGAAAACACAATAACGATCCAAGATGCCTACAACTCGGATGGCACCGAGGCCTATTTCATCGATATCCATACATCCGATCAAATCGGAGACAGAACATACTCAACATACGAACAATTCGGGAAATTGGGCTCCGACCTCTACGATTATTGGGTCACCACGACCTAATTGCTCCAACAAACTTTTTTGCAAACTTTACAAAAAAAGGCACTGAAAAGCACAATTTTGACCTTTATTAGAAAAAATCCATTTTTTTCTAATTTTGCTGTATTGTCTTTCTTTTATACAACTTTTCCGTTCAAGGGAGGAAAGTACCATGCCCACATATCGAGGAACAGAGGCGGGTGATACGCGCGAAGGAACTGGCAGCGACGACATAATGCACGGGAAAGATGGCGATGACGAGCTCCACGGCGGTGCGGGCGTAGACAAGATTTATGGCGGCGCTGGCAACGACGAGCTCCACGGCGATGCAGGCGCGGACAAGCTTTATGGCGGCGCTGGCAACGACGAGCTCTACGGCGATGGGGACGCAGACAAGCTTTATGGCGACACTGGCAACGACGAGCTCTACGGCGGTGACGGTAACGATGATCTCTCCGGCGAAGACGACAACGACATCCTAGAAGGAGGCGAGGGTGACGATGAGCTGGACGGTGGCGAGGGCGACGACGAGCTTTATGGCGGCAACGGAGACGACTACTGGATTTCTGGCGGCGATGGCAACGACCACCTTGAGGGAGGCGAGGGCGACGACACCCTTTACGGAGGATTAGGCGAGGATGCCTATGTCTTCAACAGCGGCGATGGAGACGACATCATTGAGGAAGATTTTGGAAACGGAAATCTGTACTTTCAAGACGCAAGCGGTCTCGGCGACTTCATGGTCACGCGGGAGGGCAAAGATATAAAGGTCTCCATGACGACTGCCGACGACTCTTCCGTCAGCGTGACAATTATCGTGGATTCTAACTACCAAAACGGTCGTTACATGGTCTCCTACGGCGAGAGCGACACGGAGTTAGGCAGGCTTTATACGGTCAAC
>JABAAA010000243.1 GCA_014239005.1 Alphaproteobacteria bacterium
TGTCCCGAGCGTCTCCAGCAGTGGAACCCTCTTCTGCCGTGCTGAATGCGTCCGTAACAGGTGTGGCGCGAGGTCGTGGCGATGCCGCGCTCCAGCGCTGCCAGCATGACGGCACTCTTGAAAACCGAGCCCGGCGCATAGGCGCCACCGACGACCTTGTTGATCAGGGGAAAGTGCGGATGCGACGACAGCTGCTGCCACGACTCACGATCGATGCCTTGCGAAAAAAGATTCGGATCGTACGAAGGCGTCGAGACGCTGCCGACAATCTCACCGGTGTGAACATCCAATACCACCGCCGCCGCGCGTTTCTCGACAGAAAGCCTACGGGTCATGAACTCTTGCAGGCGGATGTCGAGGCTGAGCCAAAGCTCGCGACCGTGTTGCGGCATGAGACGCGATATCTCGGCGACGCGTTGTCCGCGCGCATTGACCTCGTAGCGAGTCTCGCCGCCCAGCCCGCGCAGGCTCTCCTCATAACGTCGTTCCGCCCCGCTCTTGCCGACGATGAAGCCGGGCAGGTAGTAGAGCGCATGCCTCTTAACCTCGCGGGCAGAAGGACGCGCGACATACCCCACGATGTGCGCCATCGCCTTCCGATAGGGGTAGATGCGTTGTTCGCCCAAACGAATATCGACGCCGCGTAAGTCTCCGGTGCGCGCTTCGATGCGGGTGACCTCTGTCCAGCTCAAGTCGCGCCGCGCCTCGTAAGGCACGAAACGTTGCGAGGTGCGCGAGCGGCGACGCATGTCTTCTCGCGTCTCTTCGGAGAGAGGCGTGATCGCCTGCAAACGCGCCAGCACCGCCTCCAAGTCGACGATGCGATCCAACATCACGTACAGGTTGTACTTCGGAAGATTGTGCGCCAACACCTCGCCTTCGCGGTCGAAGATGCGTCCGCGACGCGGCGGCAGCAGGTCCACCTGCAGACGGTTGCGATCCGAGAGCTGCTGATAGTGCGACGAATGCACCAACTGCATCCAACCTAGCCTGCCGAGCAGCAACCCGAGCAGGACGATCTGCGAGCCGCCCAGCAAGACGGCTCGACGGCTGAACACTTCTTCTTGTGATCGTTCTCCTTGGTTCATCGCACGGTTACCGCATCGTCCTCGAAAAGCCCCCCCTTCACGACGCAAGCAGGTTTCGTTCCATCTTTAGCAACGCGAAGGCAACGACGGGATAGACGAAAGGCGCCCCCGCCCATCCCCACAAGATATCCCAGCTTCCCGACAAGTTGCGCCCTTGCACAAGCAACAACACGGCGAGAGCAACAGGCACGACGAAGGATAGCAGGGCGTAATGCAAAGTCAAGGTTGCAATGCGAGCCTGCTGGAC
>JABAAA010000244.1 GCA_014239005.1 Alphaproteobacteria bacterium
ACTTGCGCCTGACAGGACGCAGCGAGCAGACGCTCGCCCGTGTCGAGCGTTATGCAAAGCTGCAAGGCTTTTGGCGCGACGACGCAACCCCCCCGTTGTTTTCCGACACGCTGTGTTTGGACTTGTCGAGCGTCGAGCCTGCGCTCGCAGGACCGAAGCGTCCTCAAGACCGCATCTTGCTCTCGTCTGCCTCGCGCGCGTTTGCCAAGAGTTTGAAAGAATTTGCTCCCGCCGCGCCGCAGGCTGGCGACGCAGAAGAATGGGGGCATGGTGCTGTTGTGATCGCCGCGATCACCAGCTGTACGAACACCTCGAATCCGAATGTTTTGTTGGCGGCAGGCTTGTTGGCAGAAGCGGCGGTAGCTCGCGGCTTGCGCGTTCCTTCGTGGGTCAAAACCTCGCTCGCGCCGGGCAGCCAAGTCGTCACCGACTATCTCGTTCGTGCGGGGTTGATGCAGCCGTTGGAGGCATTGGGCTTCGCGCTCGTCGGTTACGGCTGCACGACTTGTATTGGAAACTCGGGTCCTTTGCAAGAAGAGGTCGCTCGTCGTGTGCACGACGAGGATCTCTATGTCTGTTCGGTTTTGTCGGGCAATCGCAACTTTGAAGGGCGCGTCAACCCCTTGGTGCGCGCGAATTACTTGTGTTCTCCGCCGTTGGTGGTCGCCTACGCCTTGGCGGGCAACATGCAGGTGGACTTGCTGACGCAACCTTTGGGCAAGGACGAGCAGGGGCAGGATGTGTTCCTGCGCGATGTGTGGCCTTCGGACGATGCAATCGCCGAGAAGTTGCAGATGGCTTTGACGACGGAGATGTTTCGTGAGCGCTACGGAGATGTGTTTCGAGGGGCTTCGAGCTGGAATGCTCTGGAGGCAGAGCCTTCGACCTTGTATCGTTGGCAGGCGGGTTCGAGCTATGTTCGTCGTCCTTCCTTCTTCGAGGGCTTGTCGCGCGAGCGGGAGGCGGTTTCTGATATACGGGGGGCGCGCGTGTTGGCTCTTTTGGGCGATTCGATCACGACCGATCATATTTCGCCGGCGGGTTCGTTCAGCGAGGATTCGGCGGCGGGTGTCTATCTTGCCGAGCAGCAGATCTCGAAGCGCGATTTCAACTCTTACGGCGCGCGGCGCGGCAATCACGAGGTGATGATGCGCGGCGCTTTTGCCAATGTACGCATCCGCAACAGGCTGGCGGAGGGCAAGGAGGGCGGCTGGAGCAGGCACATGCCTTCGGGCGAGATCATGAGCATTTTCGATGTGGCGATGCGTTACGGAAGGGAGGAGGTGGATACGGTGATCGTTGCCGGCAAAGCTTATGGTACGGGTTCGT
>JABAAA010000245.1 GCA_014239005.1 Alphaproteobacteria bacterium
CTGGGAGAAAGACTATCCTTCGTTGCCAGCAACGCCTTGCCCTCCTTGGCGAGTTCCGCCTCGGAATCGCGCACCTTCTTCTGCCAGCGTTTGACATCGCTGTCGAGATTCTTCTTGAAGGCTTTCCACGCTTTGGAAGCGTTGGCAATCTGCGCCTTGTCGACAATGCCGAGCGCAAGGTCCTGCGCCGCTGCCGAGTGCAAAGGGGTTGCAGAAAGCAGGGCTGTCAAAAGAACAAAAGAGAGTGCAACAAATACAGGACGAATTTTTATGGAACGATCCATGAGAGTTCCTCGTGAGTTGGAAGTTAAAAACGTGTGCCGATGGTAAAGGAAAAGAATTCCGTCGTGTCACTGCTCGCTTGGGCAATCGGAGAGGTGAAGGTGAACTTCAAAGGTCCCAGAGGGGTTGTCCATAGGATTCCTCCGCCCCAGCTCGCGCGCACATCGTAATTTTCTTCGTAATTAATATCGTTTTCCAGCGAACTTGGCAAGCTCAAGCCGAAGGGCAAGGCTGCTTCGACGAACAAGAAGCCGCGAAGGCCGATTTCCTTAGGAATTCCTAAGGGAAAGTTGAAGTCGAGGCTTGTCTTGAAAAAGCTGTCGTTGCCGAGCGCCGTGCCTCCGTCCTGGGCACCGGTGCCGTAGAGTTGGAAGCCGCGGATCTTGTTGCGATAGCGGTTGGAGATGCGCAAGGGTTTTCCTAACGAGGTGATATTGCCGAGCTGGGCGTCGAACTTCAGAAAGCTGCTCTTGTAGACGGGCTGGTAGTAGAGGTAGCGGACGTCCGAACGCACATACTGGCTGGTGGTGCCGAAGTCGGCGAAGCTTTGACGAACCCGAAACCACTGTCCCTTGCTGGGATTGACAGAGTCGTTCAGCGAACTGTAGGTGAAGGCGTAGCCCAGCGTCAGCTCGTGGCAGGGACATCGGTCAAGGTCGGCTTGAGCGATCGGAGAGAGGTTATCCTTATCGACATCTTTGATCGTGTCGAACCTGTATTGTATATTCCAGCTGTTGACCCAGTTGCCTCCGATGTCGAGCGCGATTCCTGTGCCGACTTGCACCGAGATTTCGCCGTAGGAGTCGCCGACGCGTTTTTCTTGGTTGGCGATCGAAAGGTTGACGGAGGGATTCAAGGGCTGCCTTCCCAAGTAACGCTGCCCGTAGGCGATAGAGGCTTTTTGCGTGTTCTTGCTGAAAGTGCCGACGAGATCGAACTTTTGTCCTCGTCCGCGGAAGTTGCTTTCGCCGAACGAAAATTGTCCGAAGAGGGCTTCTTGCGTCGAGTATCCCGCTCCCGCTTCGATCTTGCCGGTGGGGCGT
>JABAAA010000246.1 GCA_014239005.1 Alphaproteobacteria bacterium
TGCGTTGCGCTGGTCCTGAGATGATGAGGGGGGTTCTTGCTTCGTCGATGAGGATGGAGTCGACCTCGTCGACGATTGCGTAGTGGAAATCGCGTTGTGCTCGTTCTTCGTTCCGCATTTTGAGGTTGTCGCGCAGGAAGTCGAATCCGAGTTCGTTGTTTGTTCCGTATGTGATATCGGCGTTGTATTGTTGTTGTCGTTCGGTATCGTTGAGTTGTGCGTGGATGCATCCTGTTTTGAGTCCGAGCGCGTTGAAGACTCGTCCCATCCATGCGGCGTCTCGCTTAGCGAGGTAGTCGTTGACGGTGACGATATGGACGCCTTTTTTGTCGAGCGCATTCAGCGCGGCGGGCAGTGTTGCGACCAGCGTTTTTCCTTCGCCTGTTTTCATTTCGGCGATGTTTCCTTTGTGGAGGGTAATTCCTCCGATGATTTGCACATCGAAGTGCGTTTGTTGGAGCGTTCGCGTAGCGGCTTCGCGCACGAGGGCGAAGGTTTGCGGGAGGAGGGTGTCGAGGGGCGTTCCCTGTTGTCGTTGTCGTTGGAGTTTATGGATTGTTTCTTTGATGTCGGCGTCGGAGAGCTTTTGTGTTTCGGGAGCGAGTGCGGAGGTTTTTTCGAGAAGGGGTTTGAAGGCTTTGACAGCGCGTTCGTTTGCGGAGCCGAAGAGGCTGAGGAGGGCGGGGGCGAGCATGGGGCAAATGTAGCAGAAAAAGCGTGGCAGAAAGAGTGTGGCAGAAAAAATGTAGCAGAAAAGTCGATGGCGTGAGGATATTAGGACACTCCTTGTTGTTTTGTGCTAGCGTAGCAGAGGGTGGCGGGACTATGATCTGCTTTGAGCTACTTTGAGCTATCTGATGGAAGAGTCTTACAGGAGGACAAGCCATGACGAACCAACCCTTTGGTGTTTTCACCACAATATCAGCCCCCTCGCCAAACGAATGGGCTGGCGAGAGAGATGGCGACGGGGACGAAGGGAGCCGCAACAAGAAAACTCGAATCTTGAGCGCTTTGTTGTCTGCGGGCGCGCTCGGCGTGTTCCTCGAGGGCTGCGGTGGCAACGATCCTGCTGGCGGCGGTGGCGACAATCCTGCTGGCGGCGGTGGCGGCAATCCTGCTGGCGGTAGCAACACGCTTGGCAGCCAAAACAACCCGTTCTTGGCAACCGCCGATACTGCCAACACCTTCACGGGCTCGCCAGGCACGGATTGGGTGAGCTACGCAGGATCGAACGAAGGGGTCACCATCGATCTTAGCACTGCCACAGCCTCGGGGGGCTGGGCTGATGGCGA
>JABAAA010000247.1 GCA_014239005.1 Alphaproteobacteria bacterium
TTGCAGAACGCGTCGGCTCCGACAAGGTTTTTCCGTGCGATGTGACCGACGAAGCTTCGATCGAAGACTTGTTTCGCCAGCTCGGCAAGGTCTGGGACGGAGGCTTCGATTTCCTTGTCCATGCAATCGCCTTCGCCGACAAGGACGAGCTGCGAGGTGCATACCTTAAAACATCGCGCAAGAATTTTTTAAACGCGATGGATATTTCCTGTTATTCCTTGACTGCAATCCTCGCGCGCGCCGAGGGGTTGTTGCGCGAGGGCGCGTCGGTTGTCACCCTCACCTACTACGGCGCAGCGAAGGCGATCCCGAACTACAATGTGATGGGCGTTGCAAAAGCTGCGTTGGAAGCGAGCGTTCGTTATCTGGCGTCCGATTTGGGACCTAAGGGAGTTAGGGTCAATGCGATTTCTGCAGGTCCGATCAAAACCTTGGCAGCCTCCGGCATCGGCGCGATGGGATTGATGTTGAAGTGGAATGCCATGAACGCTCCTTTGCGGCGCAATGTTGCGCAAGAAGATGTGGGAGGTGCTGCCGTGTTTCTGCTGTCGGACTTGGCGAGGAGTGTCACGGGCGAGATCATGTATGTGGACGGAGGGTACAACACGGTCGGTATGTTGCCGTTGGAGAGCGTGGGAGATGCCAAAAAATTGCTGGAAGAAGTAGAGGAGAAGTAGTCTTCTCCATGATGGACTGAACCTCCACACTTCATTTACGATTTTATTCTACAAAAAAACAAGCACGACACCATCTCATCCGTATTCAGATCAAAGCCTTGACGCCGTTAAAGTCTGTGTCTTTCAGGGGTGGAATACGGGGAGGCATCGACCACTACTTACGCTTCTAGCGAAAAACAACTAGGAAATTCTTCTGGGTTGTAAAAAAGGATTTTGTTGAAAAATTTTTTAATATTGAAAGTCCTCCGCGTCTTTCGAGCTTGCTCTAACAAAGAGTCTACACCCTCCCCTCCGTCCCGCTCGCCTTGGGGCGAGCGGGGGAGAGTGAGGTAAGGTCAGCGGTTGAGGTATTCCTTCGCGCGTTTGTCTTTCACATCCTTCGCAGGAAAGTCCTCGTGCAAAGTCTTCACCATGCCGTAGCCCATGAAGATGAGAATGACCGAGAGCGGCACTCCGGCGATGATCGAAGCCGTCTGAAGAGCAGGCAAGCCCCCGATCCGCAAGAGAATGCCGGCAACAACGCCCGAGGTGATGCCCCAAAAGAGTCGAAAGCGTATCGGAGGGCTCGCGTTGCCCATCGAAAGCATGGACGACATCACCA
>JABAAA010000248.1 GCA_014239005.1 Alphaproteobacteria bacterium
TGGCGACATCCTCGCCCATGACGATGACGCCCGAATGCTCGTCGATGACGACTTTCGCGGGCTGATCGGTGTTGACGCGCAGCTGTTCGATGTCGGCGATGAGCGAGACAGCGCCGCCGCGTTCCTGCGAGAGAATGAACAAATCGACGGTGCCCGGATCGATGGCGCGCGCGATCTCGTCGCCGACAAAGCCGTTGATCGCCGCGGCGATGCGGCTGGCGGTGGTGAAATCGGGCTGACGCAGTGCCAGCTTCAAGGTTTGGCGTGCGTTCAGGTCGAAGATGACTTCGCGTTCGACGATGCCACCGTCGGCGATGCGCCCGCTGGTAGAAACGCCGCGCTGGTTGCGTCCTTGTCTTAGCGCGTCCTGTCGGCTGACCGCGCCGATGCCGACCCTTCCTTGCGCGACGGCGTAGACTTCTCCGTCGGCGCCGATGAGGGGAGTGACGAGCAGAGTTCCTCCTTGCAACGAGGTTGCATCGCCCAAGGCGGAGATGGTGACATCGACGCGCGAGCCTTGACGAGCGAACGGCGAGAGGGTTGCGGTGACCATAACGGCGGCGACATTGTCGGTGCGCAGGTTGCTGTCGCGCGCGTTCACGCCTAGTCTTTCGAGCATGCCGAGCAGGCTTTCGCGCGTGAAGACGGAGTCTTGCAAGGTGTCGCCCGTGCCGTTCAGTCCGACGGCGATTCCGTATCCGACCAGCAGGTTGTCGCGCACGCCCTCGAAATCGGCGATGTCTTTGATGCGCGAGGTACCGAAGGCTTTTTGCACCAGCACGACGCACACGAGCGCGATCAACGCCATACGAAAGATCCATCCCAAGAAGAAACGCAACAGAAAAAACATCGGAGACCGGTCGAAACAAGGGGGAAATGTCTGCAAGCATGGATGCAATATCCATGCCAGAGTCCTGCCACGAGAGGCGGAGGGGAGAAGAATCTTCGATCCGAGCGCAAAAACAACGCGAAAAGCGACGCTGTTTTTTTTTATTTTTTTGCTCGAGCTTTCGCTTGCCTTTCTGCTTCGGGCTTTTGCTTGCTTTTTGCCTCGATAGCGACTACGATGAGCGCAGGTTTGGGCTTAGGCTTGCTTTAGACTTCTTTTAGACTTGTTGATCTTTTGAATTTGTGAGGAAAGCACCATGCCTAAAAGTGCCATGCCTAAAAAAACCTCCACCGATATTCATCGTCCCAGGAAATGGTGGCTTGCCATGTTGCTTGAAATCTTTTGGAGCAGGGCTACCTCCCCTCTAGGGGTGAAGTT
>JABAAA010000249.1 GCA_014239005.1 Alphaproteobacteria bacterium
GCATCAAGACCTCCATGGTACCGCGCTGCCCTGAGCCTGGGTTTCCGATGTTGACGCGTTTTCCTTTGAGTCCGTCCCAGTTTTTGATGCGGGATTTTTTTCCGACCAGGATTTGGAAGGGTTCAGGATGCACCGAGAAGACGGCTCTCAGTCCTTTGAATTGTTTTCCTTTGTACTTGGAGGTTCCGTTATAGGCGTGGTATTGCCAGTCGGACTGGGCGACGCCGAAATCGAGCGCGCCGGCACGGATTTGCCCGATGTTGTAGTTCGAGCCCGCGGTCGAGGGCGCGGAACAGCGCAAGCCGTGCTTGCGCCCTTTTTTGCGTCCTTCGGCGGCTTCTTTGTGGACCATGCGGCAGATGGCGTTTCCGACGACGAAGTAGACGCCGGTGGGTCCTCCTGTTCCGATGGCGATGAACTTGCTTGCAGCCCCCGATAGGGAGGGGGTTGCGACAAGCAGGGAGAGGCTGGCGGCGACGACAAGCGTACAACGAGCCAACGTCCTCTTGGTTTTGAAAAGTGACATGGAAAGTCTCCTGTTTACATTCTTGAAAACGAAGGTGGAGAATATTTTCCCCACTCAGAGCTCGTTCTAGCAACTGGCAGAGGGAGAGTCAAGAAGCGAGGAGAAAAAAAACGAAAGCGGTGCTTGGAGGCTAAAAAATGGGACACCTCGAAATCTGCGCTGTCGGAGGTTCGATCCTTGACAGAGACAAAAACAAGGGAACGACATACGAAAATTCTCCGAAATCGTAGGTTTTTAAGGTGAGACTGATCGCAAAAAACGCTGAAAAACACCAAGAACCTCAGTAAATAACACTGTGCGGATGTTCGTATGCCGTCCCCAAGAATAAAATAGAAAAAACATTGTTTTTTTCTATTTTATTCTTTAAACTATTCCCGAAAGGGAAAATCGTAAAGCAAGAGAGGACACTCCCATGACGAACAAACCTCCCATTCCTTTCGTGCTCACCAACAGCATGATCAATATCCTGCACCACATTCATCTCAATGTGGCCAGGCTCATCACCCCGTTGAACCTTCACGGCTTCCAAACGGAAAACCTCTGGAGGCATGTACCCTATGTACAACGGATGGACCTCATAGAAAACAAGACGCAGGTGAAAATCACTCCTAAAAACATCCATCCGACCGACAAGCAATGTCTGATCGTCAAGAATCTACGCGTGGTTAAGTTGACGCTTCAGGATGTCTCTGATTTGTCATCCGTACCCGGCACGAAGACGGAGCCCGTCTCCGC
>JABAAA010000024.1 GCA_014239005.1 Alphaproteobacteria bacterium
CTGGAAGACCCGTCGAACGCATCGAGCCGTTATGCGCGCAACCGAATTCGTCCTGCGTGCGCGAATCTGTCGCGGGCGGCGCAGGATCGTCTGCTCGTGCGCGCTGCCATGTTGCGAGAAGAAGAGGAGGCGGTGGAGAAGGCGGCGCGGCGTTTCAAGCACGCATACGCGACAACATACGAGGAGGGTTACATGACGATCGAGAGCAGGGCATTCTTGGCGTTGGACGAGGAGGTCGCGTTTCGGGTGTTGGCGGAAGTGGCGCGCTCGGTCGGAGGAAAGGGCGTGCGCAGGGGGCAGGTGCAGCGTGTCGGCAACGCGTGGCGCGCTTGGTTGGGGCGTTTTCTGCGCGAAGCAGAAGATCTTTCTGTTTATGAAAAGAAGAAAAATACTGGTGTGTTTTCGCTCGGTCGCTGCCTGTTGTTTGTTCAAAAGAAGGAGAAAGGGCTGAAAAAGGAGATAGTTTTTTATGCGACGCGCACGACGCTGGGCATCGAGCCTATTTTGCTGAAGACGGCGTTGGAACGAGAGCGAGGCGTGCTTTGGGACGGACGTTTTCGTCTTGAAGCCCCCGTGGTTCCCGCTTCTTTAGGGAATGTTGCGAATTGGGTTTGCGCTCCGTTGGGACGGAGGGGGGTGGTGGCGATGCGGAGCAGACGAGCGCGTGAGAGGACGGGGGACGAGCGATTTGAACGGTCGTGGCTTCGCTTTGAATCGTTGCCGTGGCGAATACGCGAGGTGCTACCTTCGTTTTGGCGGGAGGAAAAGTTGTACGCTTTGCCGACTTTAGGATTGGTGAGGAAGAGCGAACCTTGCCTTGCGCGGGCGGAGGAAAGGTTGCCGCGTATAAAATTCGTTTGTGCGGAGGAGAGAAATTTGTCCTTGTCGGCAGGACACGAACAGGTAACGGGCTTGTTCATCGACAGCCCGTCGCTCATTCTCAACGAAATTCTCTCTCCCCTTGAAAACGCCATAGAAGATAGGCATATTGTTAATCGTTACCCCAAGGTGTTATTCCAGAACACAAAGTCTTCCTCCCCCTGAGCGTTCCGCCCATGAAACCCTCGCTCCGCAATATCGTCGTGTGGCTTGTCATCGTCGCAGCCCTGACCTTCTTGATCGGCTCGTTCCAAAAACAGCCGCGCAAAGACAAAGCCAACTCGATGACCTATACCCAATTCCTGAACGCCGTCGCCGAACAGCAGGTTGTTTCCGTGCGTCTGGAGGAGAAAAACATCACCGGCATCACCAAAACAGGCACCAGCTTTTCCAGCTACGCCCCCGACGATCCCGATCTGGTACGCAAACTCTCGGAAGCAGGCGTGGATATCATCGCCGACCCCCCCGACAAAGGACCTTCCTTCCTCTATATCCTAATCCAATGGTTCCCGATGCTGTTGCTGATCGGGGTTTGGATATTCTTCATGCGACAGATTCAAGGCGCGGGCGGCAAAACGCTGGGCTTCGGACGCTCGCGCGCGCGCCTGCTCAACGAAAAGACAGAACGCATCACCTTTGAAGACGTGGCAGGCATCGAAGAAGCGAAAGAAGAGCTGGAAGAAATCATCGCCTTCTTGCGCGATCCGAAAAAATTCCAACGCCTCGGAGGCAGAATCCCCAAAGGCGTGCTGCTGATCGGACCCCCCGGAACAGGCAAGACGCTGCTCGCACGCGCCGTCGCCGGCGAGGCGGATGTGCCTTTCTTCACCATCTCGGGCTCGGACTTCGTCGAAATGTTCGTCGGCGTCGGTGCCTCGCGCGTCCGCGACATGTTCGAACAAGGCAAGAAGAGCGCGCCCTGCATCATCTTCGTCGACGAGATCGACGCCGTCGGCAGACACCGCGGCGCGGGCTTGGGCGGCGGCAACGACGAGCGCGAACAGACGCTCAACCAGCTTTTGGTCGAAATGGACGGCTTCGAGACGAACGAAGGCGTCATCCTGATCTCGGCGACCAACCGCCCCGATGTGCTCGACCCCGCCCTGCTGCGCCCGGGACGCTTCGACCGACAGGTCGTCGTTCCCAATCCCGACATCGACGGGCGCGAAAAAATTCTGCTCGTCCATCTGCGAAAAGTGCCGCAAGCACCGAACGTCGACGCACGGCAAATAGCACGCGGAACGCCCGGCTTTTCCGGTGCAGACTTGGCAAACCTCGTCAACGAAGCGGCCCTGCTGGCGGCGCGGCGCGACAAAAGACTCGTCACCTTGAACGAGCTGGAGGACGCCAAAGACAAGGTGTTGATGGGAAGCGAACGAAAATCCATGGTCATGTCCAAAGAAGAACGACGCCTGACCGCCTACCACGAAAGCGGACACGCGCTCGCTGCCCTCTCGTGTCCCGCCTCCGACCCCGTCCACAAGGCGACGATCATCCCGCGCGGCAGAGCCCTGGGCATGGTCATGCGCCTGCCAGACCGCGACCATATCTCGATGGCGAAAGACCAACTGGAAGCCAACATGATCGTCGCCATGGGCGGACGCATCGCCGAAGAAATGATCTTCGGCAAGGAAAAAATCACCACAGGCGCTGCAAGCGACATTCAACAGGCGACCGCCATCGCACGAAAGATGGTGACCGAATGGGGCATGTCCGAAAAACTGGGACCGATTCGCTATCAAGAAAACCAAGAAGAAGTCTTCTTGGGACATTCGATCGCAAGGCAGCAAAATATCTCTGAGGCGACCGCGAACGCCATCGACGCGGAAACGCGCCATCTCGTCGATCGATCCTATGTAACTTGCGAGAAAATTCTGAAAAAGAACAAAAAGCAGCTGCACACGCTCGCCAATGCGCTACTGACCTTTGAAACCATGAGCGGGCAGGACATCAAAGACGTGCTGGCAGGACGCAAGCTCGCCCGCGAGATCAAACAACGCAAATCCTCTGCTACCAAGAAACCCCGCACCAGTCTGCCCGATGTGACGCTCGCAGGCTTGGGGGTCAAGGGACTTTCCGCCAAACCGCAAGCCGGCTGACCCCAAGCTGACAGAAAGCGACAACGAGGCGGGGGGGGAGGCTGTTCTGCCGCCGTCTCCTGTGTTGCAAGGATGGCAACGCATCGAGCCCCTGCCGCTTTCAGGATCGGAACGGCGACTTTTTCGGCTACGGAAACGGAAAAGCGCGAGTAGCAAGAGCGCGATTCTTGTCGATGCGCGCGACGACGATGCCGACGACGATGCCTCTGTTCTTGCGCCCTACTTGCAGCGTTTGCAAACGCTGACAGATTTTCTGACGCGGGCGGGCTTGCGCGTGCCGCGAATCGAGGCGATCGACTGCAAGCACGATGTTGCCGTCATCGAGGACTTAGGCGAGAACAGCTATGCGCGCTGTTTGATGTTGCGCGGCGTGGAAGCTTGCGCACCGTTGTTTCAACATGCCTTAGACGATCTCATTCGCTTGTCGCTGGTGAAGAGGGGGGATACGCCTGCCATCCTTCCTGCGTTCGACGAGGAGCGGTTTGTCGGGCAAACGATGCCTTTTGCCGATGCTTTTTTAGACACGCAGCAGCGGCTTGTTTGGCAAGAATTGTGGAGCGAGATTTACCACGAGGCAGCCTTCGACTTGTCCGAAATTGCCCCTGTGTTGGGCGATGTGCATGTCGAGAACATGTTTGTGCTTGCAGAACGCGATCCCCAAGACGATGCTCGCGAACGATGCGCGTTCATTGATTTTCAGGACGCACACATGGCGCCGCGTTGTTACGATGTTGTTTCGTTGTTGGAGGATGGATTATGGGAGATGCCTTCAACGTTGCGTGATTCCTTGTGGGGTTGTTACAAGCGTGCGCATGCGGAACGCGGTATGGAAACGGAGATATCTTCGGCGGCGCGGCATTATGAGGTTTGTGCCTTGCATCGGGATATGATGATGGCGGGCATTTTGCAAAGGCTTTGGCGAGTGCGAGGGGAGGAGCGTTATGGAATATGGTTGCGAACGACGGTGAGGCGATGTCGGAAGAGATTGGCTGAAGAGGCGCGCTTTGCAAAGATCAAAAAATTCGTAGAGCCCATACTGACAAACAAATGACTAGCTTGTTAATAACAAACAAGCGTTCGTTAAAAGTCGATACACCGTCCCTTTCTCTCCCAGTCCCCGTAGCGCGTAGGCTCCTTCCCCTTCGGCCCGCCAATCTCTTTTATAATCTTTTTCTGCCCAACCTTATCCTCATGGGAATCCCGCGCCGCCTCCTTCGTCCGCGACGCATCCTCTCCCCCCTTCTTGCTCGCGCGAACAAACCGCAACACGACGACACCCCTTGCTTACACAATACGCAAAAAGTACAATAACCCCAGCACCATAACACTCTCCCTGCCCCCTGTCCCCTTCGCACTCATGCCGACGGCGCGAGCCTTCTCCGAAACGATCTCTGCTCACCTCGCCTCCATCCGAAGCGAAGGGCGCTACCGCGTTTTCACCCCGCTGCAACGCCGCCGCGGTTTTTTTCCGCAAGCCGCCATGTTTCGTGCCGATATTGACCAACGGGATGTCACCGTTTGGTGCTCGAACGACTACCTCGCGCTAGGGCAAGACCGCCGCGTTCTGGATGCCATGCACGCATCCCTTGAAGAAAGCGGTGCCGGTTGTGGCGGAACACGCAACATATCCGGCACACACCGCGACCATGTCAAGCTGGAAGAAGAGCTGGCAGCGTACCACGGCAAAGAACAGGCGTTGCTGTTCTCCAGCGGCTATGTCGCCAACCTGACCGCGCTCGCTACATTGGGCACCCACATCGAAGGGTTGATCGTCTATTCGGACGAAAAAAACCACAACTCGATCATCGAGGGGTTGCGTTTGGCGCGCGTCGAAAAAAGGATTTTTCGCCACAACGACGCGGAACACTTGGCAGAGCTGCTGAAAGCAGACGATGCGCAAAGTCCGAAGCTGGTGGTCTTCGAATCGGTCTATTCGATGGACGGCGACATCGCTCCGCTGAAAGCGATCGTCAAGGTTGCCCAAGAACACGAAGCCATGACCTATTTGGACGAAGTGCACGCCGTCGGACTCTATGGCACGACAGGCGCAGGAATCGCTGCACGCGAAGACGTGGCAGAACAGATCGATTTGATCCAAGGCACGCTCGCCAAAGCCTTCGGTACCTTCGGGGGCTATGTGGCAGGCAACAAGGATATCATCGATTTCCTGCGCTCCTTAGGCAACGGCTTCATCTTCACCACCGCCCTCCCCCCCGTGCTGATCGCAGGAGCGCGCGCCGCCGTCCAGATCGTGCGCGACGCCGAAGATCTCAGGACACGCCAACAGAACAACGTACGCCTGCTGAAACGACATCTGCGCGCGAAAGCCATTCCTTTCATCGACAATGCAAGCCATATTGTGCCTGTCGTCATCGGGGAGGCGTCGCTGTGTCGCAAGGTTTCGGACGCGCTATTAGAAGACTACGGACTCTACATGCAGCCCATCAACTATCCTACTGTGCCACGAGGCAGCGAACGTCTACGCCTGACGCCCTCGCCTTTGCACGACGAAGGTCCGATCGAAACTTTGGTCGCTGCCTTTGAAGAATTGTGGAAGCGTTTCAGCCTCCACAAAAGCTAGTCCAACGCAACGCAACGCAAACGAGAAATTTTTCTATAAAGGATTCCTTGATGTCCTCTCCTGTCTCCGATAACGATGCCGAAAAGGCAGTGCGCGTGCTGTTGCGCTTTGCCGGCGATGACCCCGATCGCGAGGGCTTGCGCGACACGCCCCAACGCGTGGTGCGAGCCTACAAGGAGTATTTCAAGGGCTACAGCGCCCATCCCGAAGACTACCTGAACCGCTTCTTCCGCGAGACCGAGAACTACAAAGACATGGTGTTGCTACGCGACATCGCCTTTGCCTCGCATTGCGAGCATCACATGGCGCCGATGACGGGCGTTGTACATATCGCCTATTTGCCCGACAAGCGCATCGTCGGCATTTCCAAGCTGGTGCGCCTGACCGAGATGTTTGCGCGCAGGCTGCAAATTCAAGAGAAGTTCACGGCGCAGATTTCGAACACGCTGGAAAAAGCCCTGAATCCCAGAGGAACCGCCGTCTTCGTCGAGGCGACACATCACTGCATGACGACGCGCGGCGTCGGGCAGGCAAATGTCGTCATGGTCACTAGCCGATACAGCGGCGCCTTTGCAAGCGAGGACGACCGAGCCCTACAAAACGAGTTCCTGCGCGCCATCGGAAAGTAGGACAATAGGAAAGCAGGACAGCAGAACAACTGGAAGACTTTGTGTCCGTTCTCTTCTGTTTCGGATTGGGCTACAGCGGCGCACGTTTGGCACGTCGAGCTTGCAGGGCGGGCTTTCGTGTTCTCGGCACTTCGCGGAAAGAACACGCGCGGAAAGAATACAAAGACGTGGAGGTGCTTTCTTTCGACGATGAGGAGCGTGTCCGATGGGCGCTCGACAGGACGACGCATCTTGTCACTTGTGTGCCTCCGCACAAGACGAGCGAGACTAATAACAAGAAGGATAAGAAGGACAAGGACGAAGAAGAAGCGCGGGAAGATGCGGTGTTAGCGCGCTACGGGGATGCGCTGGGTAAGATTCCGTGGCTTTGTTATTACTCTAGCCTTTCGGTCTATGGCGATCATGGGGGTGGGGAGGTCGATGAGGAGACCGCGCCTGCTTTTCCGTTGAGCGTGCGCGGCGAGAAGAGGCTTGCTGCCGAGCGAGCGTGGCAGAGGCTTGCAACACGGGGTGGAGCGAGGTTGTGTGTGATGCGTATTGCCGGCATTTACGGCGAAGGACGCAATGCTTTGTTGCGGGTGCGCGACAAGAAAGGCAAGCCCTTTGTTGAGAGCGCTGGGGTGTTTAATCGCATTCATGTCGATGATTTGGTGGAGGCTGTTTTGTGTGCTGCGAGGAAACGAGCGACGGGAATTTTCAACATTTGTGACGATGTTCCTTCTTTGTCGCATGCGCCGATTTTGTATGCGGCGAAGTTGTTGGGGGTTGAGGCGCCTGAGCTTGTATCGGTCGAGGAAGCTCGGACGCGGGGGTTGTTGTCTGAAATGGCGTTGAGCTTTCATGGGGAGTGCAAGCGTGCGAAAAACGGGAAGATGCGGAAGGAATTGGAAGTTGCGTTACGATACGCAGACTATCGGGCGGGATTGATCGAGCTGGCGCAACGGACTTAACATTAACAAGCCCATCAGTCGCAAGAAAGTCCTCGCGCGAACGCCGCCGCCATCGCTCCTGCCAAGTCGTCCGCACGCATCCCCCGCCCCCATGTTTTCTCCAACGCCATTCCCGCTCGTCCGTGCAGCCACACCGCTGCGCTCGCCGCCAAAAACGCATCACCTCCGACCGCCAACAACCCCGCCACAAATCCCGCCAATACATCACCGCTGCCCGCCGTCGCCAAACACGGAGAACTTTCTGTCAACACCGAAAGCCTGCCGTTCGGAGCCGCCACGATCGTATCCCCCCCCTTCACCACCACGACTGCACGCGACAACCTTGCCGCTCTCCGCGCACGTTCCAACGGATCCTCCTCCCCCAACAAACCTTGATCACAAGAAAACAACGCCCGAAACTCACCCCCATGCGGCAACAAGACAACAGGACTTTTAAAAGAAGCGAAAACAGAAAGCGCATCCCCTCCCCCCATCGAACGCAACGCGCCCGCATCCAACACAAGCCCCAACCCCAACCCCGTCAACTTCCGCACCACGCCTAAAGTCTGCTCACTCATCGGTGCGCCAAACCCGTAAGCAAAAACCATCTTCTCACGCTGTTCATCAGAGGCTTGTTGAACAACCCCTCGCACAACCTGCTGCCAATCTCCGTCCTCCTCGATCACGCTTGCAGGCAAGCCCGAAAGAGGAGAATACTCATAAGACTCCGCCGCATCGGAAAACAAACGCACCAACCCCACCCCGCTCCGAGTTGCACCCTCCGCCGCCAAACGCGCCGCCCCCCCCATCCGCGAGCGCACCACCACGACCGATCCCCGACGATGCTTGTGCGTCTGCGCATCCAACGGCTTGCAAAAAACAGCTTCGGAAAACAACGCAGGTGCGTTTTCAACGACCCCACTGTCAGGACAATCTTCTTCTAGGAAACCAATGTCGTCGCACAGAATCTCGCCGCAAAACACACGCGACGGCAGCAAGACATGCGCCGCTTTCTTGCGGAAAAAACACAGTGTCAGATCCGCCTCCACCACCCCCCCCTGCTCGACACAAGGACGGTCGGAATACAATCCGCTCGGCAGATCGACCGCAAGAACGCTTCCTCCTTGCCTGCGCGCCCTGTTGAAAAGCTCGGCAACTTCACGCGCCATCCCTCGCAACGGGCTTGTCAAGCCAATGCCCACCATGGCATCGATCAACAGGATATTCTCTCGTCGCTCGCGTTCCAAGAACGCGTCCAGCTCCTCAAGCCCGATACGCTTCAGCCCGCAGTGTTCGTTGGCACGCCGCGCGTCAGGCGTGCGACTTTCGTTGTTTTCGCCTAATGGCAAGACTCGAACATCGAATCCCCTCGTCGCCAGTTTTTGCGCTGCAATGTAACCGTCGCCGCCGTTGTTGCCTTTGCCGCAAGCGACGACAACCCTCAAGGGTCTTGTGGCTTTTTGGGCAAAGCGCTGCTCGACAAGGTCTGCCACCGCCTTGCCCGCACGACGCATGTAGGAGTAAGAAGATTCGCGGCGGAAGGCGCGTGCCTCCGCCTGCCGCATTTGCTCGGCGCTCAAGACGGAGCGAGTTTGTCTCCTCAAGCGTTACTCGCGAAAGGCGCTGTTCTTGAGTCGAAAGATAGGACGCAACACATAGGATAGGACGGTGCGATTGTCGGTGTGAATGTCGGCGGTGACCTCCATGCCCGGCGAGATGGGAAGGTTGCCCGGCTGGTCGCCGAGGTAGGTCCTGTCGGTACGGATGACGACCCGAAAATAAGGCGCTCCGTCCGGCGCCGAAAGCGTGTCGGCAGAGATCTGCTCGACCTTGCCGCGCAACCCCCCGTAGAGCAGAAAGTCGTACGCCGTGATCTTGACCACGGCATCCTGATCGAGGCGCACGAAACCTCGTTCGTGCGGCGGCAGCCTGCCCTCGATGACAAGGTTGTCGCTGGAAGGAACGATCTCCATGACAGGATCGCCCGGACGCACCACGCCGCCGATCGTGTTGAAGTAGATCTGCTTGACGATCCCGCGCAAAGGCGCGGTGACCTCGGTGCGCGCCGCCGCTTCCGTGGCACGTCGATACTCGATTCGCGCCTGTTCTAATGCACTATCGGTCGAAAGTTTTTCGCGCGACAAGCTGCCTTGATGCTCGCGCACGACCTCCTCGCGTTGCGCCTGCACTTGCACGAGCACCGACTTGGCAGCCAAGATGATCTCTTCCAGCTCTTTCAGCCTGCCTTCGATCTGCTCGACGCGCGCCTTCGCCTCCAAGTATTCGATTCGCGCACCCAAACCCTGCCTGTAAAGCTGTTCTTTGACCTTCGCGCTTTCGTTTTGGATATCAAGGTCTGAGTTGAAAGTTCCGCGTCGCGCCTCGTTCTCGCCGATCTTTCGTCGCTCCTGTTCGATTCGCGCGTCCAAGACTTGCAAGGTGCTGTCGAGTTGATCCCGCGCGGAACGATAGGCGCCGCGCTCGGCAGCGGCGATCTCGGGACGACGCGCCGCCTCTTCTTCAGGAAGCGTGATCGAGTCGCCTTCGAGGGAAGACTCGATGCGCGCCTTGCGCAAAACATAGCCGTCGAGCTCTGCTAACAACTGCTCCTCGCGCTGGCTGCCCGCCAAGTTCATGCGAAAGAGCAGGTCGTCCTGCTCGACCTGATCGCCGACATTGACGGCGATGTCTTCGATGATGCCGCCCTCCAAGTGCTGGATCACTTGCGTCTTCTCCTGCGGCACGACGCTGCCGGGAACGATCGAAAACTTCTCCAGCTTTGCAAAGCACGCCCAAACGAAAAAGACGAGAATGAACATGGTCGCAAAAAAAGCGAAGCGGTTGCGCTCCAGCCACCGATACTTGGAAATGAGCCGTTGCAAGGGATTGATATCCTCGTCGCCCATACCCTTGTCGTGCGGAATAAACTCCAGCGGCATCGTTTCCTCCTAATTCTGCGGGTTAACTTTGTAAGTTCGCTAGCCGTGTTCGCTATGTCGTGCTTTCTTGCGGCGCCTGCAACGACGCCTTCTTGCGCTGCGCCGAAGCCTGCTTGGCGATCACATCCTTCGGAGCGATCTGCCGCACGCGTCCTTCTTCCATGACGACGATATAGTCGGACTGTTGCAACAGGCTTGGATTGTGGGAGATCACAAGCACTGTCTTCGTCTTGGCAAGAATTTTCAACGAGCTCGCCAAATCGACGACCCCCTGCTGGTCGAGGTGGTTTGTGGGCTCGTCGAGAAAGACAAGGTTGGGCTGGCGCAAGTACAGCCTAGCAAGGCATATTTTTTGGCGCAGCCCCGGCGAGATGTTGGCACCGCCTTCGCCGACGGGCGTCTCGTAGCCCGCCGGAAACTTGGTGATGATGTGGTGGCAGTTGGCATACTTCGTCGATTCCAAAATGGACGCGTCGTCGAAGTGCTCTGCGCCGAAGATGATGTTCGAATGCAAGGTACCACTGAACAGGGTGGCATCCTGCGGCATGTAGCCGATCCAGCGAGCGATCTCCTGATTGGTGAATTGCCGAATGTCCCTGCCGTCCAGCATGACGACGCCCTTATCGGGCTTGTAGAGCCCGCGTAGCAGCTTCATGAGCGTGCTCTTGCCGCTGCCGTTCGCGCCGACCAACACATAGAATCCTCCTGCCCCGATCGTTCCGCTCGCCTCTTCGAGCGCGAGCGGCGCGTTCTCGTCGTAGCGAAACGAGAGGTCGGAGAAAGTGATGCGTCCCTGCGGCGCTTCCTGCGCCACTTCGGAACGCACCTTCTCGGTATCGATGCCGAAGACGGCGCTGAGGCGTTTTTTGGAGGAGACATAAGTCTGATAGCCGCGCCAATAGTTCAAGGTCTGTCCCAAGTTTGCGATCATGCGCCCGCCCAACATGTTGGCTGCGATCAAAGCGCCCATCGTCATCGACTGATTGACGATCGCAAGCGCACCCACGCTCGTCATGGCAACGGTCGTGAGCTGGGTCATGCTATAGCTGATCGTCTGGTAGTGGTCGTGCGCCGCGCCGCGCAGGACGGATTCTTCGATCAAAGAGCCTTGCGTCTCTGCCCATCGCGTCTCCGAAGGCAAGGCGAGCGAGAGAGACTTGACCGTCGTTCGCGCGTGCAACAGCTCGTTCAGCAGTCCGTTGCGATTGACGATCTGCTCTTGCTCCTTGCTGACGCGCGCCGCCACGCTGACATCGGCGCGCCAAATGAGCAGGAGAAACAGCAGCCCTGATACGACGGGAATCCACGCGATCGGCGTCGCGATGATAAAGATGACCGCGAGAAACATCAACGAGAACGGCACATCGATGAACTGCGCCGCCATCGGTCCTCCCATGCGGTTCCTGACCGCCGCCAAGTCGTTGAAAAAGGCGATCCATTGTCCTGTCGGACGCCTCTCCAGCTCGCGCAAGGGCAAGTTCATCGTGTGGCGAAACATCTTGTGACCAACCAACACATCGTTCCTCAACGAGACGGCGCGAAAGAGGTTCGCGCGCGCCTTGCGCATGAGAAAATCGAAAAACAACACGATCAAGATGCCGATCACCAACGCTTTCAGCGTCTCGATCCCCGCGTGAAAGATGACGCGGTCGTAGACTTGCAGCGTGAAAATCGGCGCAGCAATCGCCGTCATGTTGACGAAACACGAATAGTAGACCGCACGGCGACGGATGCCGTCCGTATCCTTCAGCAGGCTCTGAAACCACTCTTCCGAAAACGGCGGCGGCTTGCCCAATCGACCCACAAGGTGGGCAAAGGCGTTCGTCTCGTCCGCTCCGTTCGGCTTGTCCGTGCTCATCGCTATCCTATGCTCTCACTTGTGTGTGTCGTTCGTGAAAAATCGTCTGCAACGCTAGATCGTCTTTTCTTGGGGACTCTACTTGGTCGTCGCACGATAGACGCCGTCCCAATTCTTATCAGGAGGCGATGCGCGATGCTCCGCGATGCGCTCTTGATAGACGGCATAGAAGTCCGTCAGTGGCGCGAAACGCGCACAGGTCTTGGCGGAAGCTTCGGCTTCGTCCCATCGCTGTCCTCGATAGCGTTGCAAGAAGGTCTTGTGCTTCGGCAAGAGCTCCTTGAGCTCCTTGCCATGCTCGTAATCCTCGCCGCCCAGCACGGTGAAGATGGTCACCGCCTCCGCCTTGCCCTTGACCGCGATGCTGTCGAGCTCCACAACGGCATAGCGCTCTTCCAGCATGGTCGCGGTGTTCGCGCCGATAATCATGTTGACGCCGTAGGACTTGGATTGTCCTTCCAAGCGCGACGCCAAGTTGACGGGGTCGCCCAAGACAGAATAATCGAAACGTTGCTCGGAG
>JABAAA010000250.1 GCA_014239005.1 Alphaproteobacteria bacterium
GTGATGTGAACCATGCCGTCCGCCTCTAAGGGCAGCGTCAGGAACAAGCCGAACTCCGCCGTATTTTTCACCACTCCCTCGATCTCGTCGCCGACCTTGTTCTGCTCGGCAAAGGTTGTCCAAGGGTTGGGCTGGCAGGATTTCATCCCCAACGAGATGCGTTTTTTTTCCAAGTCCAAGCCCAAGACCTGCACCTCCACCTCTTCGGAGACGGAGACCATTTTGCTCGGATGCACATTCTTGCGCATCCAGCTCATCTCGGAGACATGGACAAGTCCCTCGATACCGGGTTCCAACTCGACAAAGGCACCGTAGTCGGTCACCCGCGTCACCCTCCCCTTGATTTTTGCATCGACAGGA
Source organism: Alphaproteobacteria bacterium (assembly GCA_014239005.1). Taxonomy (GTDB): domain Bacteria; phylum Pseudomonadota; class Alphaproteobacteria; order JABAAW01; family JABAAW01; genus JABAAW01. Next base: position 361 of record JABAAA010000250.1, read on the forward strand.
AACTTTTCGCCGACCTCGTCCCACGGATTTTTTTCCATCTGCTTGATTCCCAAAGAGACACGCTGCGTCTCTGCGTTGTAGCGGATGATCTGCACCGTCAAGCTTGCTCCCACCTCGACGACATCGCGCGGGTGGTTGATGCGCTTCCACGACATGTCCGTGACATGGAGCAACCCGTCGATTCCCCCCAAGTCGATGAACGCACCGTAGTCGGTGATATTTTTCACGATCCCTTCCATCACGCGTCCTTCTTGGATCGTCTCGATGAGCTTTTCGCGTTGTCCCGCTCGTTCTTTTTCCAAGATCGCTCGTCTTGAGACGACGATGTTGTTGCGCGCGCGATCCATCTTCAGGATTTGGAACTCCTGTTCTTTTTGCAACAGGTCGGCATGGTCGCGCAGCGGACGGATATCGACCAACGAGCCCGGTAGAAAGGCTTCTGCGCCGTCCAAATCGACGGTGAATCCGCCTTTCACAGCGTCTTTGATCGTGCCCTTGACATGCGCTTCGTTTTGGAATTGTTCTTCGAGGCGTTGCCATGCCTCTTCGCGTTGCACTTTTTCGCGCGAGATTTGGATTTTTCCAAAGCGGTCTTCCAAGCGTTCGATGAACACTTCGACCACATCGCCCGGTTTCGGCGCCTCCTGTCCCTTGACGGATAAGAATTCTTTCAGCGGCACGCGTCCTTCCGTCTTCAAGCCGACATCGATGACGGCACAATCGCCTTCGAGGGCAACTACTTTGCCTTCGAGCACGGAGCCGACGATGTTCTTCTCTGCGCCGAACGATTCTTCGAACAAAGCCTCGAAGCTCTCGCCCTGCGAAGAGGGGTCGATCGCAGAGGACTCGTCTGTAGCCTTCTCTTTCTTGCCGACAGAATCGGGCGG
>JABAAA010000251.1 GCA_014239005.1 Alphaproteobacteria bacterium
CTGCGCTCATGATGCAACCTCCCGCGCGGCTTGATCGTGAAGGGAGGCTTGAGCCAAGGGTCGACCTTGAACTTCGGACACAGGCAAGGTCTGCCCGATGATGCCGCCGCCCAGCACGCGCTCCCCTTGATAAAAGACGCATGCCTGCCCGCAGGCAACCCCGTGTTGGGGCTCGGCAAACAACACCTCGATACCGCCCCCTGCCCGCCAACACAGACGCGCCGCCACGGGTTCCATCAACGAGCGAATTTTTACATGAATTTTTTCTTCTGCTTCCTCTTCTCGCTCAAAGAGTTCTCGCTCTCCCAGCCAGTTGACCTCGCGCAGGCGCACGGCTTGCACGCCCAGCTCTTCGTGCGTACCGACGACGATTTCGTTCTTGGCAACGTCGATGCCCACGACATAGAGCGGACGCGACAAGCCCCCCAACCCCAGCCCCTTGCGCTGTCCGATGGTGTAGGCGGCGATTCCTTCATGCTCGCCCAGCAGCGCGCCGTCGGTGGTGCGGATGGTGCCCTTCGCAGCTCCTTGCAGTTCAGGAAAAAGCTTCGTGTAGTGCTTGGCGACAAAGCAGATGTCTTGGCTTTCTGCCTTGTCGGCGTTCGCCAGTCCCTGTTCGTGCGCCAGCTTGCGCGTCTGTTCTTTCGTCATGCTGCCTAGCGGAAAGCGCAGGAAGGAGAGTTGCTCTTTCGTGGTGGCGAAGAGGTAGTAGCTTTGGTCTTTCTTGGCGTCGACACCCTTGAGCAGGAGGGGAGGCTTTTCTTTCCTTGTAACGATGCGTGCGTAGTGTCCTGTCGCGAGCGCTTGTGCGCCGAGCTCGACGGCGGTGTTCAGCAGGGATTCGAACTTGATGCGTTGGTTGCATCGCACGCAGGGGATGGGGGTTTCTCCGTTGCGGTAGGTTTGGCGGAAGTCTTCGATGACGGCGTGGTGGAATTGCTCTTCAAAGTCGAGCGTGTAGTGGGGAATATCGAGTATTCGTGCGGCTTTTTGTGCGTCGTAGAGGTCTCTGCCGGCGCAGCAGGTTTTGGCGCGCGCGGGGCCCGTGGCAGAGGAGGGGGTTGGATGAAGTTGCAGGGTGATTCCGATGACTTGATGTCCTTGTTGTTTGAGCAGGGCTGCGGTGGCGGAGGAGTCGACGCCGCCGGACATGGCGACGACAACGGGAGCTTGACGGGAGACGGAGCGGGACATTGTGCGGGATATTGTGCGAGACATTGTGCAGGATATTG
>JABAAA010000252.1 GCA_014239005.1 Alphaproteobacteria bacterium
CTTCTTCGCCATCCCATACAAGCCAATCGACAAACCCACCTTTCGCACTAATGCGCTCTGATACCGTGCTTGGTGTGTTGTATGACAATTCCCCAATAATAAGTCGAGCTGCCGTTATCAACAAGGTATGGCGCGCAAAAAAATCATGTCCTTTTTCTCCTTGAGGAATTTTCATATGCGCGCCTCGCAATTGCTCTTTCCACAAATCAAATTTAACCTTGTACGAGTTGTGATTTCTGACTTTTTGAGAAAATTGATCGATCAAATATTGTGCAGGTATAAAAAGTGTTACAACAGTTTCACGAGTCGGAGCAGGTTTGGGACGCAAATCTGTACCTAATGTTGTAATCAATTCAAAACTATCTCCTATGTCTTTAAACAAACCTTTGTCGCCTGTTAAAACAAACTTTTTATCAAACTCTACTTCTTTCCCTACTCGTTTGTAACGCACCCAAGATTGACCGTTGGTAGCCCAACCGCATACCTCATCTTCGTTTACCTCAAGGCGTCTTTTAATTTGGCTGCCTGCGTGGTTATCTTTCTCTGTCCCCAAGTCGTTTTCGTTGACTTTAACTTCAAAAGCTGTGCCGCGTGCAACAATATCTGTTTCTCTTGCCACTCCTTTTTTGTCACGGAAGGGACCCTCAAACTGCACCTCAGTTCCCTCAACCTCTGGAAAACTGCGTAAAAAAATTGCAATCTTGTCCGTGATATTCGGCTCAGCATGCTCCGAACGTATTTCGGATACAAGTCGACGAAGTTTTTTTTCTAACTCACCAGAATGCCTTTCCGCTGTAGCCATAGCAAAACCTCATCGAAAAAATTTAAAACAATCCCTGCGTGAGTCCCTGCTCGTCGATGTGAATCGAATTCGCCGCAACCTCACTCAATCCCCCCCTCAACCCCTCCGCAAAAAGCGGGCGAGAGCCTCCTCCGAAAAGAAGCCTCCCGCCCGCAAGCGAATCTCAAGACTCAGCGGTTGAGATACTCCTTCGCTCGTTTGTCCCTAGCATCCGCGACGGGGAAGTCTTCGTGAAGCGTCCTCACCATGCCGTAGCCCATGAAGAGCAACATCACAGCAAGAGGAACCCCGGCGATGATCGAGGCCGTTTGAAGAGCAGACAATCCGCCGATCCGCAAAAGAATGCCCGCAACAACGCCAGAGGTGATGCCCC
>JABAAA010000253.1 GCA_014239005.1 Alphaproteobacteria bacterium
ATTTTACGATCGTCCTCTCGTTGCATCACATGGTGGTGGGGTTGAGGGCGATCGTCGAAGACTACATCGCCACGCCCTCGCTGAACGCCATCGCCTTGTTCTGCCTGCACTGGGGAAGTTTCTTCTTCATGCTGGTCGTGCTTGCCGCTGTCTTCCGTATCTTGTGGCAATCCTGACGCAACATTTTACAAAACTTGTTCCACGCATACCGCTCCGATGCCGCAAGCCTACGATGTGACAGACCATGCCTACGATGTGCTCGTCGTCGGCGCCGGTGGTAGCGGGCTACGGGCGACGCTCGGTGTCGTCGAGGCGGGACTCAGTACCGCCTGCGTCACGAAGCTCTTTCCGACGCGAAGCCACACGGTCGCCGCCCAAGGCGGCATCTCCGCCTCGCTCGGCAATATGGGCGAAGACCACTGGACTTGGCACATGTACGACACCGTCAAGGGGTCGGACTGGCTCGGCGATCAGGACGCTATCGAATACATGGTCAAGTCTGCCGTCGATGCCGTCGTCGAGCTGGAACACTACGGTATGCCCTTCTCGCGTACTGAGGCAGGCAAGATCTACCAACGCCCCTTCGGCGGCATGACGACCCGCTTCGGCAAAGGTCCTGCCGCCGAGCGCACCTGCGCCGCTGCAGACAGAACAGGACACGCCATGCTCCATACGCTCTACCAGCAGTGTTTGAAGCGCAAGGCGGCGTTTTTTATCGAATACTTCGTGCTCGACTTGCTCTTCGATCGACAGGGACAATGCTGCGGCGTGTTGGCGTGGAACTTGGCAGACGGAACCTTGCACCGCTTTCGCGCGCGCGCGACCGTCTTGGCGACGGGCGGCTACGGCAGGGTTTATTTCTCTTGCACCTCCGCGCATTCCTGCACGGGCGACGGCGGCGGCATGGCGTTGCGCGCGGGTTTGCCTCTGCAAGACCCCGAGTTCGTGCAGTTTCATCCGACGGGAATCTACGGAGCGGGCTGTCTTATTACCGAGGGGGCGCGCGGCGAAGGAGGATACCTCACGAACAGCGAGGGGGAACGCTTCATGGAACGATACGCTCCTTCGGCAAAAGACCTCGCCTCGCGCGATGTCGTCTCGCGTGCCATGACGCTCGAGATACGCGAGGGACGCGGGGTGGCGAAGAAGGGACACAAGAAAGGAGACCA
>JABAAA010000254.1 GCA_014239005.1 Alphaproteobacteria bacterium
GAGTCGCCCTTTGGAATCATATGATTTCAAACCAAAAATAGCTTCTCCCAATGGAGGCTGGCCGATTGAAAAAGAAGATCTTGACATTTATACTAATGAGGTAAAGCAGACCCTGGGAATTGAATCGTTTCCTAACGATACTACCCTTGACTCGCAATTCTCAACCGATAATTGGAGGCGCGGTAGCTTTACAATCGTTAAGGAAAATATGAGAAATTTCGGGAAACGTCATTTCAACGATCTTGCGTACAAAAAAAACTTATATGTTTTTCTTAACAGCAATTTAATCGCCATCGATACCGATGGAGAGCGAGTGACCTCAGCAACATTTTCTACCTACAAAAAAAATACCCGCATTATACACGCATTGTATTTTATTCTTGCTACGGGAGGCATAGAAAACAGTCGCATTCTTTTGTACAACAATATGCGTACACAAGGAAAATTGATTCCCATCTCAACTGCTTTAGGAAAATATTTTATAGAACATCCCCATTTGTATCGAGCGGCGGTCACATATTTTTTTAATGATACGCAAAAAAAAATGGACTTGGGGGAAGTCAAAAATAATTTGCTTCCTAATTCTCATTTTATCAATAAAAATAAAATTTTAAATTATTCATTAAGATTCAAAAAATTATCTGAAAAACAATCCACGTATTACAAAAAAGAAATTAACACTTTGCTTTCAAATCCGAATCATAAGAAAAAAAAATTTTATGCCATAACTGTTGTGTCAGAGATGGCACCCTTATTAGACAACCGCATTTATTTAGGAAAAGATGTCGATCATTTTGATATCCCACGCGCTATTCTTTCTATGCAATTAGGCGATTCCTATTTCGACACAAGGAGATTGAGTTTTTTACGGTTAGCAAGTTTTTGGATTTCAGCGAATATCGGTAGACTGAAACTGTCGCCGCATGTGCTCAACAACGCACCAATACCTATGCGCTGGGGATGTCATCACATGGGTGGCACAAGAATGGCATCATCACCAGAATGGGGTGTTGTTGATAAGAATTGTCGTGTTTTTGGACAGAAAAATTTTTATATTGCAGGTTCGTCAGTTTTTTCTAGCGGAGGACAGGCCAACCCTACCTACACAATTGTTCAGCTCGCTCTACG
>JABAAA010000255.1 GCA_014239005.1 Alphaproteobacteria bacterium
ACTTCGCGCCAACCCTACGGGTTGTTTCGGCTTTCTCGCGCACGAAGACGGGTGCAAAACATCGCGTGCGCTGGCGCACGCGGGGGGGTGTGGGGGGACGAAGTTCCCCCGCAAAAAAAACTGCGGACGAGCGCAGCGAAGTCCGCAGCGAATTGTTACCCAAGCGCACGGCTTGCCGTGCGCAACAACCTTTCGTCACAAAAACAATTTTTTAAGTTGCGAGTCTGTAGCGCGTTTCTGCGAAACGCGCTTTTGGTAACAAGAGGCTGCGCGTTTCGCGTAACCCTTCGGGTTTCGCTCACGCGCAGAATGCGCACAAAGCGCGCCCGCTGACGCGGGGTCTTCGTGGGGGAACTTCGTCCCCCCACACCCCCACGCGCGCAAGCGCGCGTTCGTTTTGCATCCGTAAAGACAACAAAGACAACAAAGCCCGCCCCCTATTCCAGCGACAACTCCAGCCGCCCCGAAATCGCGTTGCTCTCCTTCACGCGAACACGCACCCGACTGCCAAAAGCAACGCGAACCCCCTCAATCTCCACCTCCTCCTTCGCACGAGCATAGCGATACCGAGCAAAAGAGCCCCGCGTCACAACCCCCTCGATACCCCAGCGCGTCAAACGTACAAAAAAACCAAATCCCATCACCTTCACAACAATTCCCTCAAAAACCTCCCCCTTCCCCGCGCGCGCTGCCAAACAAGCGCACACCATGCGCTGAAAAACAACCCGCTCCAACATCACCGCCGAACGCTCGTTCGCAACAAGAGACTCGCACAGGGAAGGGGAGAGAGAATGCTCCTCCTCTCCCAAACCCAGCAGCCCCAGCAAAGCTCGATGCACGCACAAATCCGCATAACGCCTGATCGGTGAGGTGAAATGGCAATAACAACCCAACGCCAAAGCAAAATGTCCCTCCTCCCCACTATCCTTTTTCCGCTCCTCGCTATTATCCTTTTTCCGCCCCCCGCTATCTTTTTTCCGCCCCCCGCCCCCTCCGCCGCGCACATAGCGCGCCTGTGACTGCGCGCGCAAAATCGCCTCGCTCGCCAAAAAAGAAACACGCTCCCCACGATCCAAAACTCCCGCCAACACAG
>JABAAA010000256.1 GCA_014239005.1 Alphaproteobacteria bacterium
AAGGCAGCGATCATGACGACACGCTCACCGGCGATGGAAACGACAACACCTTGGAAGGCGGTTTTGGTATCGACGTGCTCACGGGCGGCGCGGGCGTAGACACGCTCATCGGCGGTTCGGGAGACGACACGCTCACGGGTGGCGCGGGCATCGACACGCTCGACGGCGGTGCGGGAAACGACATACTGGAAGGCGGTGCGGGTGCAGACACGCTGAGAGGCGCCCGTGGTGACTCTGATACGGCAACCTACAAAAGCTCGGATGCGGGGGTCACCGTCGATCTTGAGTTAGGGAGCAACAAACAAGAGGAAACAGACAACGGAGATGCCACAGGCGATATACTCACAGGTATAGAAAACCTCATCGGCTCGGACCACGACGACATGCTCGCGGGCGACATGAACCCCAACCGTCTCAACGGCGGCGAAGGTGCAGGTGATACGGTGAGCTATGCCAGCTCCCCCGACGCCGTTCATATCACGCTCTCTTCCAGCGCCAATACGGGCGGACACGCCGCTGGCGACACTTTGGAGAACATCGAAAATGCCATCGGCAGCGACAACGACGACACGCTCACGGGCGATAGAAACGACAATGTCCTCCAAGGCGGTTCGGGCGTAGACACGCTCACGGGCGGCGCGGGCGTAGATACGCTCATAGGCGGCGACGGCGTAGACACGCTCACGGGCGGCGCGGGCGCAGACATACTGGAAGGCGGCGCGGGCGGCACCAGCGGCGACAGCGAGCAACTCACGGGAGGTGCGGGCGCCGATATCTATGTCTATAACTACATCGATGGAGGCATAGAGGACGGCATCGACACGATCACATCGGAGAATGACGCAGGCAACATCCTTCGCCTCATCGTCGATATGAGAAAAGACACATGGGGAGAAGGAAAAGGAATCTATTTCAAGGCGGATAGCGACGACGCCAAGGTGCAGATTTTCTTCGATGTCGACAACTACATCGTTCTCGACAGAGCCGACCTCGATGACGACATCAGCACTCCCGGCGGGGTTTCCAAGTTCACGCTGGAGATTTACGATGTTAACGACCTAAATACGAAAATAAACCCCCCCGA
>JABAAA010000257.1 GCA_014239005.1 Alphaproteobacteria bacterium
ATAAGTAATATCGAGAATATTCGTGGTTCGCAGCATGGTGATACTTTGGTGGGTGATTCTGGAGCGAATGAAATACAAGGTTTAGCGGGCGATGACACAATCGATGGCGGCGAGGGGGAAGACACGGTTGAATACGGTGGCGGCGGAGCAGCCGATTTGGGGAGAGCTGGTGGGATTCAGAAGAACGGCGATACTCTCGTCAACATCGAAAATCTGCGGGGAATTCATCCGAATAATGAAGGCAATGTCGCCTTTAGAGGTAACCATTTGGACAACAAGCTTTACGGGAGCGGGAACAGCGATTTTCTTGAGGGACGCGGAGGTGCAGACCTCCTCGATGGTGGAGCAGGAGACAATGACGAGGCTTCCTATAAGAGTTCCAACAAAGGGGCCAAGGTCGACTTGAACGTGGAGGGGAGGCAGGAAGGCTTTGGAGGAGGCGACGACAGCGATGCGGTCGGCGACATCCTCAGGGGTATCGAACATCTTCTCGGCTCTGACCATAACGACGAACTGACAGGCGACGAGGGCGACAACGAGCTCACGGGAGGCGAAGGCGACGACATACTCTCGGGCGGCGAAGGCGACGACGAGCTCGTGGGCGGCGAGGGCATCGACCAACTCTCGGGCGGCGAGGGCAACGACGAGCTCACGGGAGGCAAAGGCGACGAGCAACTCTCGGGCGGCGAGGGCCGCGACACCTATGTCTTTTGGAAAGGAGACGGAGCGGACACGATTTTCGGTGAGGATAGAGGTACGAGTCGCTATCCGAGTCGCGATGTTTTGATCTTCAGAGAAGACAACTTGGACTATACCGACCTCAGCATCACACGCGACAGCAACGGCAACATCGTGATTGCATACGGAACGGATTCAGGCGACAGGGTAACGATAACGGATTCTTCCGGTGCGGATGACGCTTGGCATAATGGTCAGTACGATGTGTATGTGTGGATTAACGGCTTATTTACTAGATACGGCGCTGGCGAGGACCTGCAGCTCGGCACATTGTATTTCGGTACGGACGCCGGCGAGGTCGGCTCTCCCGAAATCATTGACGGCAATAACTATCGT
>JABAAA010000258.1 GCA_014239005.1 Alphaproteobacteria bacterium
TATTGAATCCATACCGACGGACGAGGCGCTTTCCCTTTACAAGCAGGGCGACTTTGTTGACCTGTGTCGCGGCCCTCACGTCCCCTCAACGAGTAAATTAAAAGCCTTCAAGCTCATGAAGCTGGCGGGCGCTTACTGGAGAGGCGACTCAAACAATGAGATGCTCCAAAGGGTTTACGGAACCGCTTGGGAAAACAAGGATGATTTAAAGGCTCATTTGCACCGTTTAGAAGAGGCCGAGAAGAGGGATCACAGAAAGATTGGTAAAGCTCAAAACCTTTTTCATACGCAAGAAGAAGCGCCAGGAATGGTCTTTTGGCACCCTAAAGGCTGGACACTCTATCAAATCATTGTTCAGTATATGAGTCAGGTCTTTAAAGATAATGGCTACCAAGAAGTTCATACCCCTGAGGTCATGGACAGGACATTGTGGGAAAAATCAGGCCACTGGGATAAGTTCGGTGATGCTATGTTTACAACGCACTCAGAGAACAGAGATTACGCTGTTAAGCCGATGAATTGCCCTGGACATGTTCAGATTTTTAATCAAGGACTTAAGTCTTATCGTGATTTACCCTTAAGGCTTGCTGAATTTGGCTCTTGTCATCGTAATGAACCTTCGGGTACGCTTCACGGCATTATGCGTGTTCGTAACTTTGTTCAGGATGATGCGCACATCTTTTGTACGGTTGATCAAATACAAAGCGAAGTGTCATCATTCATCGATTTAACTTTTGAAGTCTACAAGCATTTCGGCTTTGAAAATATTGACATCAAACTCTCTACCAGGCCTGAAAAGCGAGTTGGCTCAGATGAGGTTTGGGATCAGGCTGAGGCTTCGCTAGCGCAGGCACTTGATGCAAAAGGAATAAACTGGGAGCTTCAAGAGGGCGAGGGAGCCTTTTATGGACCTAAAGTTGAATTTGTGCTTAAAGACTGCCTTGATCGTGAATGGCAGTGCGGAACCATACAGGCTGATTTTTCGATGCCTGATAGG
>JABAAA010000259.1 GCA_014239005.1 Alphaproteobacteria bacterium
ATCGAAAGCCGCGTTCGTCGTAATCAGGAGCGAAGCGAATCCCCGATTTTGCTTCGCGCAACGAGGCTGCAACCGACGAAAGGTTGCAACCGATACAACTGACGATTCCCAATCCTGTCACCACCACCTTGCGCATGCTCTTTCCCTCCCTGTCGTTTCAGCGGAACAACCCTACGCGTAAGCCCTTGGCGTTCAGCGAGACCACGCCATCGGCTCGCAGCACGCCGTCGGCGATGCCCATGACCAGCCTGCCGCTGATGATGCGCCGAACGTGCAACTCGTAGGAGACGATTTTTGTCATAGGCAACACTTGTTCTCGAAATCGAATGTCCTCGACGCCCAGGGCTCTGCCTCTGCCCCTGTGCCCGAGCCACGCGAGGTGAAAGCCCAACAGCTGCCACAGCGCGTCCAACCCCAAACAGCCCGGCATGACGGGATCTTTGTAGAAGTGGCAGGCGAAAAACCACAATTCGGGGTTGATCGTCAACTCTGCCGAAACCGTGCCGCGCGCGAACTTTCCATCCTGGTCAGAAATGCTAGAGATTCGATCGAACATCAGCATCGGCGCGAGAGGCAACTGCGCGTTGCCCTTGCCGAACAGCTTGCCCTTGCCACACGCGACAAGGTCGTCATGCTCGAAGACATGCCTGCCTTGCGCACAAAAAGACGGGGCTTCAGGCGACGTTCCGTCTTGAGCGGGCTGCTCGCGCTCACGTTGAATAGAGTGGGGCTGGTGGGGCTGGTGTTGAGGTTCGGTCATGGTCTGCGGATTGTTCTTGCGGATTGTTCTTGCGGAAAATCTTGTGAGGGCTTGTTCGAAACTTGTCTTCCAACGCCAAGCTCACGAGAAGCGATGTTGCAATCTTCGGTATTGTAGGGTTCGGCAAGCAGACAAGCTACGATTGTGTCGAGTCGCAAGCGTCCTTCTCTCGTCAAGTGTAGTCGCAATGCTGTTTTTTCACAATAGCCCTCCTTGCACAAGT
>JABAAA010000025.1 GCA_014239005.1 Alphaproteobacteria bacterium
TGTCAGAAACTAAACGCATAGAAAAAATTAAAAAAAATAATTTAAACTTACCTAAAGAAACAAAAACGATCGACGAAATTGTTGCTAAAATTCTTCCTGAGTGGTGCAATTTATCTAGCAACATAAGGCTACAATCTATATCAGAATAATCCCTGCGTGAGTCCTCGCTCGTCGATGTGAATCGATGTCGCCGCGGGCTTGCTCGGCAACCCAGGCATCGTCATGATCTCGCCGCAGATCGCTACCACAAACTCCGCTCCCGCCGATAACCTAACCTCTCGCACAGGAACAACATGATCTTCAGGCGCGCCGCGCAATCGAGGATCCGTCGAAAAACTATACTGCGTCTTCGCCATACATACAGGAAACTTGCCATAACCCACAGACTGCCATTGCGACAACTTGTCACGAACGACCTTGTCCGCTATCGCCTCGCTGCCTCGATAAATCTCCGAGACAATACACTGAATCTTCTCCCACAAACCTAACCCATCCTCATACAAGGGCTTGAACTTAGAAACCCCTCCATCCACAAGTCCAACAACCCGACGCGCCAAATCCAATGTACCCTTGCTACCCTCCGCCCAATGCGTGCATAACGAAAACTCGTCACCGCGACGAGCACAAAAAGACTCCACCGCCGCAATCTCCGAATCCTTGTCCGTAGGAAAGCGATTCAACGCCACCACCGAAGGAACACCAAACTTCGCAAGGTTCGACAAATGACGATCCAAATTCGCCAGCCCTCGCTCCAACGCAGCAACATCCTCCTTACCCAAATCACCGCGCTCAACCCCTCCATGATACTTCAACGCACGAACCGAAGCCACAACAACAGACGCACTAGGCTCTAATCCCGCCTTCCGACATTTGATGTCAAAAAATTTCTCCGCTCCCAAGTCGGCGCCAAAACCCGCCTCCGTCACAACATAGTCCGCACAACCCAAAGCACCCCTTGTCGCCAAAACACTGTTACAGCCATGCGCAATGTTCGCAAATGGACCCCCATGAACAAAAACAGGCGTTCCCTCCAAAGTTTGAACCAAGTTCGGCTGTAAAGCCTGACGCAACAACACCGACATCGAACCCTCCGCCTGCAAATCCGAGGCAGTCACCATCTGCTTCTCCCTGTTCTCTCCGACGACAATGTTACCCAAACGACGCGTCAAATCACCAAGTCCCGACGAAAGACAGAAGATCGCCATAACCTCGCTCGCCACCGTGATGTCAAATCCTCCCTCGCGCGGAAACCCGTTCGCAACACCTCCCAACGAAAGCACCAGCCGACGCAACGCGCGGTCGTTCATGTCCATCACCCGTCGCCACGAAACGCGACGCAAGTCGATCTCCTTCTTGTTACCCCAGTAGATGTGATTGTCCAACAAAGCAGAAAGCATGTTGTGCGCCGTGCCGATCGCGTGGAAGTCGCCCGTGAAATGCAAGTTGAGCTCCTCCATCGGTACAACCTGAGCATACCCTCCCCCCGCTGCTCCCCCCTTAACCCCGAAACAAGGACCCAACGAGGGCTCGCGCAAACAGACCGCAACACGCTTTCCCAACGCGTTCAACCCGTCGCCCAAGCCGACGCTCGTCGTCGTCTTCCCCTCGCCCGCAGGCGTCGGAGACACTGCCGTCACCAAGATCAGCTTGCCTCGTTGTTCCAACGAAGAAAGATAGTCGTTCGATACTTTCGCCTTCGTCTTGCCGAAAAGCTCCAGCGCATCGTCGGGAATATCCAACTTCCTAGCAATCTCGGTGATGGGTTGCGGACGCGCCTGACGCGCAATGTCGATATCGGTGAGAGTCACTTTTTCCTCTTTGGTAAAATAGGTTGAACGGGGGGGTGAAAAAACGGAGGCAGAGAAATCAAGCCAGCTCGCTCTGCGTCGCCAGCGCGAGCAGATCCCAAAGGTAGGAGGCAAGGCTGATGCGCACTTGCAGATCGAACACCTCGTCGCTCGCGTCATGTCCATGGACATGGACAAGAACGGGCGCTTTTCCGTACAGGCTTTGAGCGCACGCGCCGCGTCGAAAGACGCTCTCGTGGACATCGAGCGGACAGTTTTTTTGCAAAACCTTGCGGGCACGCCTTCCCTCGACGCGCACGACGGCATAGTAGTCGGAGACATCGACGACGGCAGCGAATGATTTCTGCAACGCGCCTTCGAGCTCGGCAAAACGCGCCAGCGGCGGTGGAGCACTGTCGTGCGAGCGGAACAGAAACTCGTCGGGTCCCAGCCACATCAGGATGCCGTCCTTGACGCTAACAGTGCTGTTGTTCGACGGCAGTTTGCAAGCGAAGGACTTGGCAAGGGCGGCGAGCGCGTTCTTGTCGCGCGCTCGGACGATGATTTTTTGCAAATGTTCTCGCGCCTTGACGCTGACGAGCGCGGAGCGCGACCCCTCCCCTCGCGGTAGGAAGCACTGGGCTTGCAGGGCGAGATCGCTAGCAGCAGAGACGGAAGTCGACGATGGCATAGAAAGAGTTGGCGTTGTCGGGGGATCAGGCGCGCATGCGCTCGCCTTTGGGGTCGAAGAAGACAGGCGAGCGTACCTTGAGCGGTACAGTGCCTTTGGCAGTTATTGCATAGAGGGTGCTGCCTTTGCGGTTGAGCCCGCCCTTGACCAACGCCATGGCGATCGAACGTCGGAGGTTGGGCGAGTAGTAGCTGGAGGTGATGTGTCCGAGCGTCGGCATGCCTTTGACGATTTTTCTGTCTTCGACAAGATGGGTGCCTTCGGGCAGGGTGAGAAGGGGATCGTTGGTGTACAGCCCGACCAACTGTTTTCGCCCCTTTCGTGCCAGATCTTCGCAGGCGAGGGATCGTTTTCCGAAGAAGTCGTCTTTGTTGAGATCGACCATCCACGCGAGGTTGGCGTCGAAAGGCGTGACCGTGCCGTCGGTATCTTGTCCCGGAATGATGAAGCCTTTTTCGGCGCGCAGCAGATGGACAGCTTCCGTTCCGTAGACGACCAGATCGTGTCGTTTCCCCTGTTGCGCAAGCAGGTCGAACAAGGCTTGCCCGTATCGCGCAGGCACATTAACCTCGAAGGCGGATTCGCCGCTGAAGCTGACGCGAAAGACGCGCGCGGGCAGGGTGGCGATGCGCAGGTCGCAGAAGGTCATGAAAGGAAGCGCTTCGGCGGCAATGTCCCGATCGCAAAGGGGTTGCAGTAGCGCGCGCGCGTAGGGTCCGCCGACGACGCAAACCGCCCATTGTTCCGTGACCGAAGTGGCATAAACTTTTCGCTGCGGCCATTCGGTTTGCAGCCACTCTTCGATCCACGCCATCACGCGCGCAGCTCCGCCGGTCGTCGTGGTCATGTAGAAGTGGTCTTTGCCGACGCGCGCCGTGACGCCGTCGTCGAAGATCATGCCTTGCTCGTTCAGCATCACCCCGTAGCGACAGCTTCCGATCTTGAGCTTGTCCCAGCGGTTGGTGTAGAGCATGTTGAGCAGCCACACGGCATCGGGACCGCGGATGTCGATTTTTCCCAAGGTCGAGCCGTCGAACAATCCTACGGAAGTGCGCACTTGCAACGCTTCGCGCTGGCAAGCTTGCTCGCAGTTCTCGGTGTTTTCAGGGTAGAACCAGGGTCTTTTCCAGTCGCCGACATCTTCGAAAAAAGCACCTCTGTCGAGGTGGGCTGCGTGCATCGGGGTCGTGCGTACGGGATGGAAGAGCTTTCTGCGATGCGGACCGACGAAGGCAGCGAAGCTTTGCGGCGAGTAGGGGGGGCGGTAGGTCGTCGTGCCGATGTCTTCGACGGGCGTCTCCAGCGCGTCGGCAACGACGGCGACGGCGTTGACATTGGCGATCCTGCCTTGGTCGGTCGCCATGCCGCTGGTGGTGTAACGCTTGACATGTTCGATCGAGCGATATCCTTCTCGAACCGCCAGACGAATGTCGGCTTCCGTCGCATCGTTTTGCAAATCGAGGAAGGCGAACTTTCCTCGCATCCTTCCTGCTTTAACAAGCGCGAGCGAGGCAGGCAGGGTTTCCGCAGCAGCCCCTTTCATCTCGCGCGGCGGAGTGGTGGCAACGCCTTTCTTGGCGTTCTTGCCAAGGGCTTTGAGCGCTTGGGCCGCGGCACTTTGTCCTTGCGTTAAGGCGGATGCGTAGGAGTCCGCGCCGCTCGCGCTGCCGGCAACGGAGGTGCTTTGCACAGCAACGTCGGGCTTGTTGCATTGACGTTGTCGGTCGAAGCACAAGCTGCCGCCCGACTGACTGAAGAGGTGGAGGCGCGGTACGAACCCCGCCGAGCAGCCCAACAGCGTACAGGCGAGCCTGTGCGAGCGTTCGGGGTGCAAGTCTCCTTTCGCGTCGCGGAACGCGATGGTGACGGCATCGAGTCGTGTTGTGCCGTGCGCCTCGACGACGGCGGCGCCCGCGTGGATGGTGATCCCTTCCTTGCGCGCGACCTCGACGATCTGCGACTTGGGATTTGTGCGCCAATCGACGATCGCCACCTCAGCGCCCACCTCCTTGAGGGTTAGCGCTGCTCGATAGGCGGAATCGTTGTTGGTGGCGATCACCGCATCGAAGCCCGGCAGAACGGCGTAGCGGCGCACGGTGGTGCGAATCGTGTCGGCAAGCATGACGCCGGGAAGGTCGTTGTGCGTAAAAACCATGTGGCGTTCGCTCGCTCCTGTCGCTAGCAGCACATGGCGGGCGCGCATGCGCCAAAAGCGTTCGCGCGGGAGGGCGGGGTTGTCGCGCGCTTCAGGGATCTGCTCGACGGCGGTGATAAAGTTTCCATCGAAGTAGCCGATGGCGCAGGTGTTGGGAAGGATCGTCAGGTTTCTTCGCGAGCGGAGGCGCGCAATTCTTTCTTCGAGCGCGCGGTGAGGCGCCTTGCCATCGATCGTGGTGTCGGGGTCGGCAGCGAGGAGGGCGCCGCCGAGTTCGACATCCTGCTCGACAAGCGTGATGCGCAAGGTTTCGTCGCGGCTGAGAATCTCGGCGGCTTCCAACCCCGCGATGCCGCTGCCGACAACGAGCACATCAGGAAAATGGTGCGTCCATTCGCAAAAATCTGCGTTCAGCCTTTCGGGCTTGGGAGGTTTGCCTAAGCCCGCGGCGCGGCGGATAAAGTGTTCGTAGAATCGCCACGCTCGCGAGGGAGCCATGAAGGTTTTGTAGTAGAAGCCCGCGACCAGCACAGGCGAGAACATGGATGCGATCGCGCCGAGATCGAAGGCGAGGGAGGGAAAGCGGTTTTGGCTGCGAAAATGCCATAGCTCTCGCTC
Organism: Alphaproteobacteria bacterium; assembly: GCA_014239005.1. Classification (GTDB taxonomy): domain Bacteria; phylum Pseudomonadota; class Alphaproteobacteria; order JABAAW01; family JABAAW01; genus JABAAW01. Next base: position 5,252 of record JABAAA010000025.1, read on the forward strand.
GGGTTCACGCTCGCTCTGTCTCAAGAACACTTGCGTCGCGCGCAAGTTCGGCTCGCCGAGCGTTCCGTCTTCGTCGATGCGTTGCACGAGCGCGTTCGGCTCGTCTTCGCCGAGCGCGACCTGTCCGCGCGGACGGTGGTACTTGAAGCTTCTGCCGAGCAGCCTTTGCCCGCAGGCGAGCAAGGCGGAGGCAAGCGTCTCCCCTTCGAAGCCCTCGTAGGGCTTGCCGTCGAAGAGGAAGGAGACGGGACGATCGCGTTGGATGCGCGAGGGCGTACGCAGACGTTGTTCTTCGATGCGGAAGGGTTGGGAGACAGTCATCGTGCTTTCAGGGTTGCTTTTTGTCGGGTTGCTTGTCGGTGCGAGAGGTCGAAGGGGCGACGGTTTTTTTGTCGCCAGCCCAGCCCTTCGCCGATCGCGGCAGGGGAATCGAGACGCAGCTGCGTGCCTGACGGTAGCCCTTCGGCACAGAAGGCAGGGGTTCGCTGGGCTTGGCGAAGCCCAAGAAGGTGTCGGAGACATTGTCGCGCAGAGCCACGAACCATCGTCGGCATCCGAAGGCATGTTCCCAGCGCTCCCAAGTCAAGCCCTTGACATTCTCCTTGAAGAAGAGGTACTCGCCCCACGCCCTATCGTCGAGCGCGTCGGGGTTTTCGGGACGCGGCACGCATGCCTCGCCGTGGCACGAGAACTCGGTTTCCTCGCGTTCGCCGCACCAGGGGCATCGAACTTGCAGCATGCGTTTTTTCTCGTCGTCGCTGGTCTAGTGAGCAACGCCCGCCGCCGACCCTTCGTCGATGACGGCACCGCTGTAGAAGCGGTCGATGGAGAAGGGGGCAGCGATGGGATGCATGCGGTTATTGGCAAGGGAAGAAGCGAAGACATGTCCCGAGCCCGCGGTAGCTTTGAAGCCGCCCGTCCCCCAGCCCGCGTTGACGAACAGCCCTTCGACGGGCGTCTTGGAAATGATGGGGGATCGGTCGGGGGTGATGTCGACGATCCCCGCCCATTGGCGCAGCATGCGCAAGCGCGCGATGTAGGGAAAGAGCTCGACGAGGGGAGCGAGAATCTGGTCCATCGTTGCAAAACTGCCGCGCTGCGCGTAGGAAGTGTATTGGTCTGCGCCCGCGCCGACGACAAGTTCTCCCTTGTCGGATTGGCTCAGATAGACATGCACGCCGTTCGACATGACGACATGGTTCAAGACGGGTTTGATCGGCTCGGAGACGAGCGCTTGCAACGGCACCGAGGCGAGGGGCAGGCGAAAGCCCGCCATCGCCGCCAGCACCGAGCTGTGTCCTGCCACCGCGACGCCGACGCGTCCCGTTTTGACGGTACCGTGCGAGGTTTCCAAAGCTTCGATGCGTCCCTTCTTGACGACCATGCTCTTGACCTCGCAGTTTTGTACGATATCGACCCCCAGCGCATCTGCACCGCGCGCGTAGCCCCAAGCCACCGCGTCGTGGCGCGCGTTGCCCGCGTTGTGTTGGTAGGCGGCGCCCATGACGGGAAAACGTCCATCGAGGTTGATCTCAGGCAGCATGTGTTGGACGCGCTCGGGCGAGATCATCTCGATATCGATGCCGTTCAAGCGACAGGCTTGCTCGCGCCGCGCCTGTTCTTGCAAATCGTGCACCGAATGCGCCAGTTGCAAGAGTCCGCGCGCGCTGAACATGACATTGAAGTTGAGCTTTCGACTGAGCGTTTCGAAGAGTTCGAGCCCGTGTTGATAGATTTTTGCGCTCTCGTCTTGCAAGTAGCCGGAGCGCACGATGGTGGTGTTGCGCCCCGTGTTGCCGCCGCCCAGCCATCCTTTTTCTAATACCGCGATTTTCTTGGCGCCGAACTCTTGGGCAAGGTAGTAGGCGGTCGCGAGCCCGTGTCCGCCGCCGCCGACGATCACAATATCGTAAGCCGAGCGCAAAACAGGAGAACGCCACGCGCGCGGCCAATGCTCATGCCCTTTGCGCGCATGGCGCAAAAGTGACCAAAGGGAGTAGCGCGTCATCGACTCATCGTTCTTTGTTCTTTTGTTCTTTGTTCTTTCGTTTTTACTTTTGTTCGGTGCTTTCGTTTTTTCCGAGGCGTGGCGAACACCGCTTTCAGGAGAAGGTTTCTACTTCTTCCAAAGCGCCCTTGTTTCCTTCGGCGGTTGCATCGTCGGTATCGACGGCTGTCTCTTCGCTTTCACTGCTGGCAAGCGTCCCTTCGGGCTCCTCGTCGTCGCCCGTGCTACGCTCCTCGACGAAGGAGCGCGATGTGAGCTTCTGACTGTAGGCAGCTCCGCATTTCGGACAGGCGATCGCCTTCTCGTTGAAATCGTAGAATTTTGCGCCGCAACTGCCGCTGTTGCAAACACGCTTGATACCCCAATGTGCTTTTGCCATAAAAAAACCTGATTGCGTTCTTAAGTGATTTTCGGTGGTGATTTTCGGTGGTGATTCTCGGTTATTCTTCAGTTATTCTTCGACTATTCTGTTCGGGTTGCCGTGTTCGGAGACGATGGGGTGTCGCGGCGGGTTGCGATGTTTCCATCTCTGCGCGTAGCACGAGCCGCCTCCACCCTCTTTGCCTGAAGAGTCTCTTCGTGTCAAGTCTGCTTTCGTTTTTTTGTCCTTGCTCGTGTCGCGCCTGAAAGCCTTCCCTGCCAGCGCGCTCTCAGGCGAAGTGCGCGTGAGCGGCGACAAGTCGATCTCGCACCGCGCGCTGATCCTTGCAGCCTTGTGCCTCGGCAAGACAGAGATCTCAGGGTTGCTGGAAAGCGACGATGTATTAGCAACGTTGGCAGTGTTGCGCGCGCTTGGCGTGCGCGTCGAAAGGGGGGGGACGAACGAACAACCTTTGTGGTGTGTGTTCGGCGCGGGCGCGGGTGCGTTGCAAGAGCCCGACGAAGTTTTGAACTGCGGCAACTCCGGCACGAGCGCGCGCCTGCTGTGCGGACTTCTCGCTGCAGCGCCTTTCCCTTGCGTCCTCGACGGCGACCGAAGCTTGCGCACGCGTCCGATGGACCGCGTGTTGGATCCCTTGGCGAGCGCGGGGGTGAAGGCGCACTTGCACAAAGGTCGCACGTTGCCCTTGACCTTGACGGGCTTGCGTCGTCCCTTGCCCTTGCGTTGTCGTTTGCACGGGGCGAGTGCGCAGGTGAAAAGCGCGCTGCTGCTCTTTGCCCTCTTGGCGCGGGGTCGAAGCGAGATCGTCGAACCTTTGTTGTCGCGCGACCATACGGAACGCCTGCTGCTCGCCTGCCGTGCGCCGCTTCGCATCGAGAGCTTGGCGGAGGGCGGGCGGCGGCTCGTCTTGGAGGGGGGGGTAGCCTTGAGCGCACCGCAGCATATTTCTGTTCCCGGCGATATGAGCTCGGCGGCTTTTCTTATCCTTGCTGCGACCTTGTGCGAGGGCTCGGAGGTGCTTTTGCGGGGGGTGGGTGTCAACCCGACGCGCACGGGGTTCGTCGAGACGCTGCGCGAGATGGGAGCGGACATCGCCTTTGCAACGCAGCCTAGTTCAGCCGACGACGAGGAAGGCGAACCCGTAACCGACCTTCGCGTGCGCGCGGCGCCGTTGCGAGGCGTCGAAGTTCCCAAGGAGCGCGCAGCCCGCATGATCGACGAGTATCCCGCGCTGGCGATGGCAGCAGCGTGCGCCGAGGGCAAGACAGTGATGCGGGGCTTGGCGGAGCTACGCGTCAAGGAGAGCGATCGCTTGGCAGCGGTCAGCGCAGGTTTGGCGCGTTGCGGCGTGCGCTGCGAACAGAAAGCCGATCAACTCACCATCTACGGCTGTCCTCCCGCAAAGGCTTCTGCCGCCACGGACGCTCTCTCGGTTGAGGCTCGCGGCGACCATCGCATCGCCATGAGCTTTCTGACGCTCGGCTTGGCGCGCAAAAGCGCCTCGCTCTCCGTCGACAGCGCGGAATCGATCGCCACCAGCTTTCCTGATTTTCAAGCGTGCATGCAAAGCATCGGTGCTGACATCAAGCCCGCCGTGTGCGCGTGAAGCAAGTTTCGTGACTTCTCCCTTCGTCATTGCCATCGACGGTCCTGCTGCGGCGGGCAAGGGAACGTTGACGCGCGCGCTTGCCCAAAGGCTCGGTTACGAACGGTTGGATTCAGGAAGGCTCTATCGCTCGGTTGCAAGGCATGTGGCAGACGAGTGGAATCTTGCGTTGAGCCACACATAGAACGACCTCCCCAAAGTTGTCTCCCCAGAAAACAATGTCGCCGCGATCGTGCAGATGACACGCATGCGTCTTCCCCTGACCCGCTCCTACCTTGCGACGCTTGACGGAGATCGTCGATTGGACGAGGACAGGATCGCCCTGCTCGCCTCGCGGCTTGCACCGCACGCTGCGCTGCGCGCGGTGTTGCGCGAACAACAGCGCGCCTACATCGCCGAGGTGTCGGGCGGGATCGTGTTGGACGGACGCGACATGGGAACGGTGGTCTGTCCTGAAGCGGCGTGCAAGATGTTCTTGACCGCCTCGTTGGCGGTGCGTGCAAAACGTCGTACGCAAGAATTGCTTGACCGTCGTCCGAAAGAGAGCTACAATGTTCTGTTGAACGAAGTGCTTCCAGCGATGCGCGTGCGCGACGCGTGCGACGTTTCGCGCGTAGAGGCTCCCTTGAAGGCAGCAGAGGATGCGATGGTCATCGACAGCTCAACGCTGTCGGTTGGGCTGGTCTTGGAACAAGCCCTTCGCCATGTCGAAGTTTGTCGGGCGCGTTTTGTTGTTTGACATTTCTTCTTTCTCTGTTGCTTCTCCCTTTCGAGTTCCCTTTTTTATGCCTTGTCTCTTTCCTTTTGCGAAGCTCGCCTTGTTGCGACGGGTTTTCGCCTGCTCCCGCGTGTCGGTGAGCGTGTCGGCATGACCGACGTTTCTTCTCCCGCTTCCGCCACCGAAGCGTCCGCTGCGCAGCCCGTTGATGAGGTCGAGGCTCCTCCGCCCGCCGCTGTCAGCAAGAAAGACAAGGCTGCAAAAGACGCGGCAAGCGAACCCTCGTCGCAAGGCGAGAGCTTCGAGTCTTTGTTCGAAGAATCGTTCGGCGCAGAAAAAAACATCGTCGGCTCGGTCCTGCAAGGCAGGGTGGTCGCGCTCGAGGGCGATTGTGCCGTCATCGATGTCGGACTGAAAACAGAAGGACGCGTGCCGCTCAAAGAATTCGCCTCCGCTCAAGGACAAGAGGTGCCGAAGCCCGGCGATGTGGTCGAAGTGTTCATCGAGCGGCTGGAAGACCGCAACGGCAAGATCCAACTCTCGCGCGAAAAAGTGCAGCGCGAAGAAGCATGGCAACGGCTGGAAAAACAATTCCAAGACGAAGCGCATGTCAAAGGCACGATCAAAGACGCCGTCAAGGGTGGGTTCACCGTCGATTTGGACGGTGCCGAAGCCTTCCTGCCGGGCTCCCTGGTCGATATCCGCCCGTTGCGCGACCACGCCGAAATTTTACAAAAAGAACAAGAGTTCCAAATCCTGAAGATGGATCGCGCACGCAACAACATCGTCGTCTCCAGGCGAGCGATCTTGGAGAAAGAGCGCGCGGGACAGCGCGAAAAGCTGATCGAGACGATTCAAGAAGGAAACGTCATGGAGGGGATCGTGAAAAACATCACCGACTATGGTGCCTTCATCGACTTGGGAGGCATCGACGGGTTGCTCCATGTGACGGACATGTCGTGGAAGCGCATCAACCACCCGCGCGACGTCGTCGAGGTGGGAGCAAGTCTGGAGGTGAAGATCATCCGCTATAACGCCGAGACGCAACGCGTCTCGTTGGGAATCAAACAGATGGAAAAGAACCCCTGGGACGAGGTCGGCGAAAAGTTTCCTGTCGATGCAAAGATCAAGGGCAGGGTGACGCGCGTGACCGACTACGGTGCTTTTGTCGAGCTCGAGCCCGGCATCGAAGGACTTGTCCATGTTTCCGAGATGAGCTGGATGCGCAAAAACGTGCATCCCAGCAAGATGGTCTCGGTCTCCGAGGAGGTGGAGGTGCAGGTGTTGTCCTTAGACTTGGAAAAGAAACGAATATCGCTCGGCATGAAGTCCTGCCAGCCAAACCCTTGGACAACCTTTGCAGAGCAGCACAAGGTGGGCGACGAAATCGACGGCGTGGTCAAGAACACGGCGGAGTTCGGCTTGTTCCTGACGCTGCCCCTAGATGCGGACGGCATGGTTCATATCACCGATTTGGTTTGGGACGGCAATCCCGACGAAGCCTTGAAAGAATACAAGCGCGGACAAACGGTGCCGGTCAAAATTCTTGAAATCAATGTGAAGAAGGAACGCGTCTCGTTGGGCGTCAAGCAGCGAACCCCCGATCCTTTCATGGCGAACACCGCATCCTTGAAAGTAGGAGAAGTCGTCACATGCTCTGTGACAAAGGTGCAGGACGGAGGAATCCAAGTTTTGGTGGCTGGCAGCGGGGGCAGCAAGCTGGAAGCCTTCATTCGCCGCGGCGACTTGGCGCGAAACCGCTCGGATCAACGTCCCGATCGCTACGCGCCGGGAGAAAAGGTGGACGCCCAAATCATGGATATCGACAAGAAACAGCGCAAGATCATGCTTTCGATCAAAGCGCGCGAGGAGGCAGAGGTCAAGGAAGTCACCTCAACCTACGGCAGCGCCGATTCGGGCGCGGTCTTGGGCGACATCTTGGGAAAGGCGATCGAAGAGAAAGAAGCGCGCGAGGACGGCAAGGCATCCAAGGACAAGAAAGCGAAAACGAAAACGAAAGTGAAGCCAAAAGAGGTCGTGCCAAAAGAATCTCAAGAAGAAACAGCGCCTCAAGAAGCAACAGCAGCAGAAGAAGCGCCTCAAGAGGCAACGGCAGCAGAAGAAGCGCCTCAAGAAGCAACAGCAGCGGAAGAAGCACCTCAAGAGGCAACGGCAGAAAGCGCGGCTGTGGCGAGCGAGGAATCGGACGAACAACCCGACGAGAAGCAAGAGAGCGATCAAGCAGCAAGCGACGAGGCAGAGGTTTCTACGGAAGAAGAGGAAACCTGAACGCGTTTTGTTGGGCGCCCCGTAACAACGTTGTTGCGTTGTGGTAGCGTTGCGTGAGGGATATGGGATAAGTGGTGGGTCGTGCTAGATTTGAACTAGCGACCTCTGCCATGTCAAGACCTGTCTC
>JABAAA010000260.1 GCA_014239005.1 Alphaproteobacteria bacterium
CTTCGCAACATCTCCCCCGTTGCGAACCCCCCCCGCATAAATCAAACTAACCTCGCCACTCTTCCCGACATCGTCGAGCGCCTTGCGCGCCTGACGAATGGCAGCAATTCCCGGCACCCCCGTCTCTTCGGTCGCCAAGTGCGGACCCGCGCCCGTACCCCCCTCCATGCCGTCGATGTAAATCATGTCGGGATCGGTCTTCGCCGCCATGCGCACATCGTCATAGACCCGCGCCGCACCCAGCTTTAATTGAATAGGAATCTGCCAGTCGGTCGCCTCGCGAATCTCGACGATCTTCAACGCCAAATCGTCGGGCCCAAGCCAGTCGGGATGGCGCGCAGGAGACCGTTGGTCAATCCCCGCAGGCAAGGAGCGCATCTCGGCAACCTGATCGGTGACCTTCTGTCCCATCAAGTGTCCGCCCAGCCCCACCTTGCAACCTTGTCCGATGAAAAACTCGCACGCATCCGCCAAGCGCAAATGGTGCGGGTTGAACCCGTATCGAGACTGAATACACTGGTAAAACCACTTCGACGAATAACGACGTTCGTCAGGAATCATGCCGCCCTCGCCCGAACACGTCGCCGTGCCTGCCATCGTCGCGCCGCGTGCCAAGGCGATCTTCGCCTCGAAGGAAAGCGCTCCGAAACTCATGCCCGTAATATAGACGGGAATATCCAACTTCAACGGATGCTTCGCGCGCGGACCCAAGACCGTCTTGGTCAGACACTTTTCTCGATAGCCCTCGATGACAAATCGCGTGAGCGTGCCGGGCAGAAAGGTGAGATCGTCCCAAGTTGGAATCTTCTTAAACAGAGAAAAGCCGCGCATGCGATAGCGACCGAGCTCCGACTTAATGTGGATGTCGTCGATCACCTCCGGCGGAAACATGAAACTCTGTCCCAACGAGTGACGATTGCGTCCCACTCCGTTACTTTGTGCTTTTGCCATGCTTGTTCTCCTTGT
>JABAAA010000261.1 GCA_014239005.1 Alphaproteobacteria bacterium
TCGTGCGGCTGTCACCATAGGGAGGACTTGTGAGGATAACATCGTAACCGCTGTTGTTTTTGTTATGGCTGGAATTGTTATAAGCTCCTAGATTTGTTGTAAGTTGAATTCCCTTAATTTTTTGTGCATAACAAGCTTTGTAAGTTAAAAAACAAGCGCGCAAGGCGCGTGTGAACATGGAGAAAACGGGAGGAGAAAAATTTTCTAACTTGTCCTCCGACATGCGATACAGCTTGAATTCCTTGTCTCGCGTATAGGAGCATTGACGCATGGTAACCGAGAGCGGCAGGAACAGAAAGCGTCTTAAGGCTTCAGACTCTTCGTGAGACTCTTTGTGAGACTCTTCGTGAAATTCTTCTGATTTTTTTGATGACTTTGTCATGCGCACGATCGTGTTTTTGATCCATTGCAGCTCTTGTCCTGCGTGGGGGCTGAACCAATAGTCAAAGTTGTTGAATTTTTCTACCTCGATGCCACCAAGAGAATCGGAGGAAGCGCGCAGGCGTTCGATGCGTCGTTCCAGCTTTTGGACAAGGGACTCCAGTTTTTCCATGTCAAGGTAGGTGAGCCGCGCTTGGCAAATCAGCAGAGCCAGCGGGTTGATGTCGTAGCCCGTAAAATCGTCGAGCCCGACCTCCAGCCCTGCGATGAACGACGAGCCCGAGCCGCAATAGGGATCCAGCATGCGTCCTTGTGTGATGTTGAGCTCTTTCAGAATGTCAATCCCCAGTTGGGGAATCATCGTTGCGGGGTAGGGGTGCAGGTTCGGGTAGAGTTTTGCTCCGTAGGCTTCGCCTGTAAAGTCGTAATGCTCGTTGCGGGTGAGGGGATAGCTCACAATTTTGGCAATAAAACTCGCATCAAAAATTTTAACATTCCTCGTTGTTGAGGATAATTAATTTCATCCTTTTTCCTGCTGCGAGCGAAACAGCATGTAACGATAGGCATCGTCCAAC
>JABAAA010000262.1 GCA_014239005.1 Alphaproteobacteria bacterium
ACTTTCTAGACCAAAATAGCGAAGATGTCAAAAAAATTTACAATCTTTTTTCGATCCCCGAATCATTCCCTTTCACCCCCACGTCTTGCAAACAGCGCAAGACGCGGGGTGTCACAAAGAGTGAGCCTCCAAAGACGAGACCCAAAGACGGTACCCAAAGACGAGACCCAAAGACGAGACCCAAAGACGAGACCCAAAGACGAGACCCAAAGACGAGATTAGCCTTCTACGACAGGGACGAAGGCTTCTTGGTCGTTGATTTGAATCTCGATGCTGTAGGTGGTCTCGGTGCTTGACTCCGAGACGAAGTAGCCGTCAAGCGTGACTTCGTTCTCGGCTTGTCCGTCGCCGTCCGTGTCGGCAATGACGACAAGGTCTGTGCCGTCCTCGTCGCTCCTCTGGAAGGAGAAGTCGGAGGCTTGATAGTCGCCCTCGAACTTCAGGGTGTTGACCACGCCCGCCTCGCCGACCTCGACGATCACATCCGCGCCGTCGCCCGCTGCGAAGACATAGGTGTCCGCGCCCGCGCCGCCCGCGAGGGTGTCGCTGCCGCTTCCTCCCTCGAGGGTATCGGCTTGTGTCGAACCGACGAGGTTTTCGACGATGAGGTTTTCGACGATGATGAGGGGATCGTTTTCTGTGTCGACTTCGTCGCCTCTGCTTGTCGAGAGGTCGTCGACGGCATCGGCATCGCTTCCGCTGTCTGCGTCGCCGAGCTCTTCCGAAGAGGAGTCGCTCGCGCTCGCCAGAAGTCCTTCGCCCTCGGCATCTTCCGCGCGGGTCTCGCCACCACCATCAACATCGAAGGCTATCTTGCTCGACAATGCTACAGCCTCAGAAGCCTCAGCGCTCCCTACGGGTAGAGCGTTGGAGTAAGAGTAGTAATTGGCACTGGAACTACTGCAGGAAACCTCAAAATATCCACCAGAATCAGCGTAGCATGTT
>JABAAA010000263.1 GCA_014239005.1 Alphaproteobacteria bacterium
GTGGGTATGAGCGATTAGCGCGCCTTTGTCTGTCGGTCGAGGTGGACAAGGCGGGGCAGTATGCGGATTGGCAGAAACGTCCTTTGAGCGAAGAGCAGATTCGCTACGCCTTAGGGGATGTTGTGTATTTGGCGCGTTTGTATCCTCTTTTGCGCGAGCAGTTGGAGCAGCGCGGCAGGGTTTCGTGGCTGGAGGATATACAGCGCGGTATGCTGGAGGCGTCGAGCGTCGATCAGAGTGGCGAAGAGAGTTTTCTGCGTCTTCTGACGAAGATGCGCTCTAAGGATGCTCGCAGGGTTTTGCGGAGGCTTTGTCGGTGGCGCGAGGCTCTTGCGAAGCGATGGGACAGACCGAGACAATGGGTTTGTGCGGACGCAGTGTTGGTGACCTTGTCGAAGTTGGGTCCTACTTCGGTGGGGGAGGTGAGGGGTTGTCGAGCCTTGGCGGGGTGGGATAGCAAGGGCAAGTTGACGGGAGAGGTGATCGAGCAGGTGTGCGCGAGTGCAAAGGATGAGGAGGTTCTGTCGGAAGATCCTTTGGCAGCGCGCAAGGAGGAGCATTCGTTGCTTTCGGTGTTGCGTGCCTTGCAGCGCGTGTGCGGAGAGGAGACGGGAATTGCGGTGGAGTTGTTGGGGGGACAGGGTGAGTTGTTGTCCTTTGCGCGTGGGGGTGAGGCGATTTTTTCTAAGGGGTGGCGACACGAGGTGTTCGGGGAGAAGGCGGAAACGTTGCTGGCAGGAAAGCTGGCGTTGTATGTGGAGGATGGGAAGATCTGCACGAAGGAGAGGTAGTTTTTTGAATAGGGAGTTGTCGACGGGCTTTCTAATTCTCTGCCCTAGTTCTCTGCTCTTCTCCGCATGCCCCTTGACGCAAACAGCGATTCACACCCCTCCTGCTCCTCTACTCCCTCGTCAAAAACAAATCCCCTC
>JABAAA010000264.1 GCA_014239005.1 Alphaproteobacteria bacterium
GAGATTTTGGGGGAACAATTGCTACTTGGCTCGGACATGATTTTCCAAAAACATGTGAAGCTATTCATATAAATATTTTAATTGTTCGTCATCCAGATGGACCTCAAACAAAAGAAGAAAAAAAATGGAGACGGAGGGCTTTCCGCAAAAGCCCCGAAAAACCTTGGAAGCTCTTTTTTCTCCTTTTCGTCTGTTGATCGAAACAGCCGTCATTCAAGCGCGCCATTTCTCAATAGCTCACTACGCTTCTTTGAAAAACCCCGGCGTGCCTCATTACATCGGCGGGCACGGAGGAATGACACACTCTGACGAGGGAGCTCTTGTCTTTCTGAAAAAACAATTCTCCGTAAAATCGATGATGGATGTCGGTTGCGGCACGGGGGGGCAGGTTGATGTGGCGCGCAAAAACGGAATCGAAGCTTTCGGTGTCGACGGCGACGACAGTCTCAAGTTCACCGAGCCTTGGTTTTTTATCCACGACTTTGCGAAGGGACACCTTGCTTGCAAACGACGATTCGATCTTGTTTGGTCCGTTGAGTTTCTTGAGCATGTCGAAGAAAAGTATCAGCCTTTTTACATGTCTCTTTTTCAGCAGGCAAGGGTTGTCGCTTGCACAGCAGCCCCTCCGGGAGTGGAGGGATATCATCATGTCAATTGTCGTCCTGTAACCTATTGGCTCAAAGTTTTTAAACAATACGGGTTTGCCTTCGACGCCAAAAACAACGAACGAATGCAAAAGAGCTCGAACATGCAAACCTACCTCATGCGCAACAGAGGCTTGCTGTTCGTCAAAACATAACGCGCCACTCGACCACGAGTTCGGGCAGCCCTCAAGGTTGCTCGCCGCCCAAGGTTTGCGGAAAAAAGCTGTAGGAAAGCGTGATCGTGTCGAAAGTGTCCCATTCCCCGTGGTCGCGCAAC
>JABAAA010000265.1:0-673 GCA_014239005.1 Alphaproteobacteria bacterium
TAGAAGGAGTGCGGACGGGCATGCGCAATCTTGAGCAGCCGAGAACTTTGGTCAGGGTTTCCGTTGCGCAAGTAGGCGCGCGCTCCCCAATAGGCGGCTTGCGCGGCGCTCGTGCTGTTCGGCGCAGCGTTCAAGGCGGAGGCTTGTTCAAAGTGCCATGCCGCACGCGCATCACGATTCAGACGAAATGCGGCAAGCCCTGCCCACCAATGCAGGTCGGGAACAAGCCTGCCGTTCGCGTTCGCCTGCTCTTCGGCAAGCGAGAGCGCCTTTTCGTCGAAGCCGTTGAAGATGTAGCCGGCAGCGACGACCGTCGTGCCTTTGGCATAGGCGAGGGGACGCATCGATGTCTTGCGCGCTTGAAGGTATTGCTGAGCGTAAGTCACGCGCTTACGATGGACGAAGCGGCGCAGACGATAAATGGTGCGGCGTTCGGCGCGATTGTAGAGAGAAGTTCGGCGCGCCTTCTTGGCGAGGCTGTCGAGATCGACCTTGGCTTTAAAGGGAAGGACGGGAGCGCTCGGACGTTTGAGCGTTGCACGCTTGCTTTTTTGTGTCCGCTTGGAGGCGAGACGGTAGAGACGCGCGGCGTTCGGATGGTCGCTGTAGCGAGAGAGCCATCGCCGCAGCTCCGTTGCGTTCGAGCGATAGGAGCGCGGATGCATGTAGCGTT
>JABAAA010000265.1:683-913 GCA_014239005.1 Alphaproteobacteria bacterium
CTTTGCCGAGAGCAAGCGAGGCTGGTTTTCCGAAAAAACAGGCTTGGAAAAAGCAGGAGCTTGCGAGGCAGCGGGAGCTTTGCTTTTCTTGCTTCGCTGTTTTTTGTTCCGCTTTTTGTTGCGCTTTTTGTTGCGTTTGGCACTTTCGGAATCGTCTTTCTCGACGGCGGCGAGAAGGGTTTCTCCGAGCTTTTTTCCTTGGGTCTCCTGTGGGGGCGGCGACAGAGCGG
>JABAAA010000266.1 GCA_014239005.1 Alphaproteobacteria bacterium
GAGGCTGGAATGGCGGTCTCTTCCATGGCAGCGAAGCGCAACCTTCTGTTTGTCGTGCAACGTTGTAGCTGCCGTTATGTGCGTGCCGCACGTTTGGACGATCTTTTGTCGGTCGAGACACGTTGCGTGGGAGTGCGCGGGGCGCGGTTGGAGCTGTTACAAAACATTGTGTCGGAGGAGGAGGGAGGGCTTGTGGCAACGTTGGAGGTCACGCTCGCCGTGGTGGATGTGCGAACGCAGAGACCTTGTCGCGTGCCTTGCGATGTGGCGGCGTTGTTTGCAGAGCGGATTGACGGAACATTGACGGAACATTGATGGGCTTGTTGGCGACAAAAAGGTATCGTCGTCTTTAAGGAAGGGTTGCGCGAAGCGTTTTTTGCGCTCAAGCGCCATACACAGCCTCCTGCATCTGCTATACTTGTTCTATTCTCACTTAAGATTTTACTTTAACTTCGGTCTTTTCCATGTCGCAAGAATCGTTTGGCTTTGCAGCCCTTCTGCTCTCCGCCCATTGGGTGGTGCAAGTCGTGCTGCTGTTGCTCGCCTTCTTCTCTGTTCTCAGCTGGGCTGTCGCTTTGAAAAAATACGCCGAAATGAAAACCACCACCTTCCTCAACCAACGTTTTTGGATGCGCTTCCATCACGAAAGTTCGATCCTGAAACTCTCGCAAGAGCTGCGTGTCCAAGACCGCTGTCCGCTGGTGCGCCTCTTCGTCTCGGCGATGGAAGAATGGAAGATATCGACTCGCCGCCGTCACGCCCAACGACAAACGCTGGAAGAACGTATCGCGCGTATCCTCAGCTTGCACCTGCTAGAAGAAAATGCGCGCAACGAACGCCTGCTGCCCGTGCTTGCCACGATTGGCTCCAGCGCACCCTTCATCGGATTGTTC
>JABAAA010000267.1 GCA_014239005.1 Alphaproteobacteria bacterium
GCAAGGAAGTAGAAAGCAAGGAAGTAGAAAGCAAGGAAGTAGAAAGCAAGGAAGTGGAGAGCAAGGAAGTGGAGAGCAAGGCAGTAGAAAGCAAGGAAGTGGAAAGCAAGGCAGTAGAAAGCAAGGAAGTGGAAAACGAAGTCTCTCCTTGAGACGAGCCTTTGTGCAAGGGGAGGCGAAGGACGGGTGAAGAGGGTCTCGTGAAAAGACAAGCGACACGACACACTGAGGAAGGCAGAGGCAAGCACGGAAAGAACAACGGGTTGCGCTCTCTTCGCCGTATCTCTCTTCGCCGTATCTCTCTTCGCCGTATCTCTCCTCTGCGCGCAAGTATTTTTGGCGTCGCTTGTTGGGCTGCTTTGTCGCCTGCTGCGTTATTAGCGCAAGAACGTCGCGAGCAGCCCCTGCGCGTGGAAGAAGTGCGCGTTGGCAAGCAAGAGGGAAAACGGCGCGTGGTGTTGGAGCTGAATCGTGCCGCTCCTTACCGCCTGTTCATGCTGGAGAACCCTGAACGTTTGGTCGTCGATCTGCCGAACGCCGACACCTCGAAGTTTTCTGCTGCCCTGAAGCCGAGCGGGTTCGTGAAGGGCTATCGCTACGGGCTTTTTCGTCCGCAGGTGTTGCGTTTCGTATTCGAGTTCGACGTTGCTGTCGTTGCCGTTGCGCACGGTGGGCTGGATGCCGATGGGCGACACGGCTTTCGTCTGTTTGTCGATCTCGCCAAGGTTGCCGACGCACGTCTGCGTCCGCCGCCCTTGCGCCATGCTACGAAGGGGTGGAAAGATTACATCGCTGCCCAACCCGCGCTGTGGAAAAGCTCTGCTGCGAAGAGTGCGCAGGAATCGTCGCGCACGAAGGTTG
>JABAAA010000268.1 GCA_014239005.1 Alphaproteobacteria bacterium
TTGTTCCTGTGTTGGCATCGTCGAAGATTTCCAGTTGGAATTTGCTGTTTGTTCCTCCCTCAAGATCAGCCCTGGACAAGACGATGTGGTTGTCGGGGTCGGGAGTAGCGCCGAAGGTGAGCAGCACTTTGTCGGTCTCTGTGCCGTGTGCTTGGAGACCGATCAAGCCTGTTCCTGTCAGGAAGCCGTTCGCGTCGATGCTCCATGCGTTTGCGGGAGTATCGACATAGAGGCGAATGGTGTTGACGACCGCTTCAGAGGCTTCTGTGATGGTGTCCTTTCCGTCTTTCGTTGTGCTTGTGTAGTGATAGACATAGGTGTCTGCGCCCGTGCCACCTGATAGCGTGTCTGCGCCCAGTCCGCCTTCGATGACATTGTCCTTGTTGTCGCCCGTGAGTTCGTCGCCATTGCTTGAACCGATGAGGTTTTCGATGCTCGTCAGCGTGTCGCCTTGTGCGTCTCCGCCTTCTTCGGTGTTGCTGTCGGAGAGGTCGACCCGAACCGCAGCCGAGCCTGCGTAGCTCGCCGTGTCGACATCCGCGCCACCGTCCAGCGTATCTGCACCACCGCCGCCTTTCAGCGTGTCGTCGCCCGCGCCACCTGTCAGCGTGTTGGTGTTGAGGAGGCTGTCGTCGCCCGTAAGGAAGTCGTTGTTGCTTGAACCGATGAGGTTTTCGATGCCCGTCAGCGTGTCGCCCTCTGCGTGTCCGCCCGTGTTGGTATTGGTCACCAAATTGACCGTGACCGCATCGGTGCTACCTGCGTAGCTCGCCGTGTCGGTACCCACGCCGCCGTCCAGCTTATCTGCGCCACCGCCGCCTTTCAAGATGTCGTCG
>JABAAA010000269.1 GCA_014239005.1 Alphaproteobacteria bacterium
CGTCTGTATCCGCACGGCGATCTTTTTGCGCACGCCGTGGGCTTCGTCAACATCGTCATGGTGCGCAGCTCTTCCGAGCCCGAAGAGAGCAACGGTCGGCTCTTACCCTCGAAGGCGACAGGCAAGACATCCAGCATGCCGAAATCCGACAGGTAGCGTTCCTGCAACAACGCCCCCAAGTCGCGCGCGATCAACGCGGCGCCGATGTTCGAAGAATAGACAAAAATTTCTTCCAAGGTCAGAGGACGCGCACTCTGTTTGATGTCGGAGATCTTCTTGTTGGCAAAAACGATGGGTTCGCGCACATCGTAAATGCTCTCCGTTGAAGCGACGCTGCTCTCCAGCGCCATCGCCACAGTCAGAATTTTGAAGATCGATCCCAACTCGTAGTTGCCTTGCACGACGCAGTTGAAATACTGCGAGGGCGTGATCTTCGACGGACGATGCGGATCGTAGACGGGCAACGAGACCAACGCCAAAATCTCTGCGCTCGTAGCGTCCAAGATCACGCCGCACGCCGCGCGTGCCTCGTGCGCGACATAGGCGTGTTCCAAGTGTTTGCGCAGAATATGCTGCAAAAGCTCGTCCAAGGTGAGCGCGAGCGGTCGCGAGTCGCGTTGCAAGCGCGAGTTCTGACTAAGTTCGATGCCGCTTTGTCCAATGTTGTCGATGTTGACGAAGCCCACGGCATGCGCAAAAAGATCGCCGTGCGGATACAGACGCGTCGGACGCGAGATCAGGTGAATGCCCGGAATACCCAAGCGTCGTACGGCAAGGGCTTCGCTTGGCAGGAGGCGCGCGAGCAGCCGCGACCGTCCGCCGCGCTCCAGGC
>JABAAA010000026.1 GCA_014239005.1 Alphaproteobacteria bacterium
GAGCGCAAGACAATCAGTATAATGATCTTGGAAAAATATTACTAAATTACAAAACAGGAAAAGCAAAAAATAATATCATTCTTTTTATCATTTGCGATGGCCCATACTACACAGATAATGATAACGAAAAAATTAACGAATTAATTACACATACAAGAAACGAAAAACCCAAAAGTTATGTTGTTACCATCCATAATATACATGAAATTTTAGAAGGACTTGCCAATGAATAACATTCCTCTCCGTCGTGGTTTTTTGTTGATTATCTCTTCTTCGTCGGGGACGGGAAAGACGACGCTCGCACGCAAGCTGCTCGCCTTCGAGCAAGAACAAGCGCGAGACCGTCCTGCCTCGTTGGTGATGTCGGTGTCCTGCACGACGCGCCCGCAGAGCGAAGGCGAGATCGAAGGAAGAGACTATCACTTCCTCGACAGAAAAACTTTCGAGACGCATCGCAATCGCGGCGAGTTCCTCGAATGGGCGGAGGTTTTCGGCAACCTCTACGCAACGCCACACCACCCCGTCCGTGAAGCTTTGGAGCGCGGTCAAGATGTGCTGTTCGATGTCGATTGGCAAGGCACAGAACAAATCAAACGACAGATGGAACCCTCCTCGGTCGTCAGCGTTTTTCTGTTGCCGCCCTCTAGCAAGGCGTTGCAAGAACGCCTCGTCCAACGCCGCCGCGACGATCCCTCGACGCTCGCCCTGCGCTTGGAAAAAGCCTCGGAAGAAATCTCGCACGCCAAAGATTACGACTACACCATCGTCAACGGAGACCTCGACAAAGCCTTCGCCCAGCTGCAAGCCATCCTGTACGCCGAACGCTGCAAACGCCATCGTCAGCGCGAGCTCGAAAGATTCGTCGAACGTTTCTCGACGCTCGCAAACGAAAGGCTGTAGTCTACAATGGGTTGTTCTTGCGGCATCGTCGGCTTGCCGAATGTAGGGAAGTCGACGCTGTTCAACGCACTGCTGGCTGCCGAGACGGCGAATGTGCAGAACTACCCTTTTTGCACAATCGAGCCCAACCGAGGACGCATTCCCGTTCCCCATCGCGCTTTCGATGCGTTGGTGGCAAGCGTTCGCCCCGACAAAGCCGTTCCGAACTTTGTCGAGATCGTCGACATCGCGGGGCTGGTCAAGGGCGCCTCGAAAGGCGAGGGCTTGGGAAACAAGTTCCTCGCCCACATTCGAGAGGTCGATGTGTTGTTGCACCTCGTGCGCTGTTTCCCTTCTTCGCGCGTCTTGCATGTCGAAGAAACTCCCGACGCGGCGCGCGACGCCGAGTTGTTGGAGGTCGAGTTGCTACTCGCCGACCTTGCACGCGTGGAGGGACTTCTCGCGCAAGCTGCCAAGCGGGCGCGAGGCGTTCTCTCGCGCGAGGAGAAACGACAGCACGAAATCCTGACGCAGCTCAAGGATCTGTTGAACAGGGGCGAGGCGGCGCGAAAGCTTGCGATCGACGACGATGATCTTCCTTTTCTCAAGGGGGTGGGGCTGCTGACGGCAAAGCCGATGCTGTATGTGTGCAATATCGGAGACGGGAGTAGCGAGCAGGAGACGGCGTTTGTGAAGGCGATCGAGGAGCGGGCTTTGCGAACGGGTTGTGAGGTGTTGCGTCTTTCGGCGATCGAGGAGGCGGAACTTGCCGTGCTGTCGGAGGCGGAACGGGCGAGTCTTTTAGGTGAGGAGGTGCGCGTGAGTGGATTGGAGCGGGCTGCGTCCGTGTTGTTTCGCATGCTGGAGCTGGTCACTTTTTTCACGGCAGGAAAGAAAGAGGTGCGAGCTTGGACGGTGAAGCGCGGGCAGAGTGCGTTTGACGCTGCGGGCAAGATTCACTCGGACTTTCAGAAAGGCTTTATTTGTGCCGAGACGATCGACGCGGACGCCTTGCTTGCATACGGCAGCTTCGAACAGGCGCGTGAGGCGGGCAAGGTACGGCAGGAAGGACGGGGGTATGTGGTGAAGAACGAAGATGTGTTCTTGTTTCGCTTCAATGTGTGAAGCGCGCTACTTGACCCCCTACCGACCCTACCGACTCCCAACAACAATCCCAGCAGCGTTAAGCGAGATTTTCCTCCAGCCAGCTGTCCAAGGCGTGCCTCCCTTGCGCTCCGACGCTCACCGCAATGCGTTTCCCCCCTTTGAACAACAGCAAGGTCGGAATGCCGCGAATCTTGTATTGTTGCGGCGTGTCGGGATTGTCGTCAATGTTCAACTTCGCCACGGTCAACGAATCACCTCGCTCGGCTGCGATCTCTTCCAACATCGGCGCGATCGCTTTGCACGGCGCGCACCACTCCGCCCAAAAATCTACCAACACGGGTTTGTCCGATTGCAACACCTGCGCTGCAAAATCCTTGTCTGAAACATGAATGACCGCCATCACACCCTCCTGGTCTTCTTTCTTCGGCTTTGTTCTTCGGCTTCTTTCTTCACACACCCCGAAGTCTCCCTATCCTCCGTGCATGTTGCCCCCTCTCGTCTCACTCGTCAAGAGCAAAAGAGCTCGCATCAGGCGGCGGCATGTCCTCTTCACTGAGCCTCCGTACTTCGCCCGTCTCAAACCACAGCACATAGCCCTCGACCTTTTTGTTAGGAAGATACGCCTCCAACAACGCACGATACACGCCGAATTGCGAGGCGTAGTCTGAAGGAAGCCGTGGCGGAACGACCGCATCGCTCTTCAAGTCGCCGAAGCGCAAGGTCGTGGAATCTTCCGACAGCAGGTCGAGCCTGCCGACAAATCTGATCTGCCCCAACTCGCCCGTAATCTCGACCTCGAAGCGAGGAACGCGCGCCTCGTCAAAAAACGGAGGCTGTTCTACCAGACGCAGTGCCTTGCCCGTCCAATCCTCAATATGCCTTAGCCTCTCATCGTCCGTCAGCGCGAACGATTGCAATTCGCGCTGCAACAGATGCCGCGCCTGTTGTTCGCGCGTGGACTTCGGCTCGACAGCAAGCCTCGGCACAAGGCGGTGGAGCAGGATGCCTCGCTGGCGTTGGTCGAGATAGCGCGCTTCCCCATCCTTCGTTTTGGACGCTCGTCGCTTCGTTCCGCGCGGCGAAGACGAGGACGAGGGCGTGGCAGAGCGCGGCGGTGTCAGGCGTTCTTCGGCTGCGGGCTTGACGAACAGAAAAGACGGAGCGGAAGCAAGGGATGTTGCTGCTGGGGCTGTTGCGGCTGGGGCTGTTGTCGCTTTTGGCTTCTCCCTTTGCTCTGCCGTCTCTGCCGTCTCTGTTGTCTCTGCCGTGCTTGGCAGGGGCTGCGGATTTTGCCACTTGTGTTGTTGCGCGGCTTTCTTGACGGGCTCTGTCCATGTGTCGGCGTAGTGTGAGGAGGGGGTTTCCCCTTTCGGCGCGAGCATGACGAGGCGGTCGCGCGCGCGTGTCATGGCGACATAGAGCAATCTGCGTTGTTCGTTTTTCAAGTCTAGCGCTTGTCGCTCCTTTTGTCGTTTGAGATGGCTGCCGAGGCTTTCGGGATGCTCGTCGCCTTCGAGGATGGTGAGCGAATCGCTAGGCAGGTAGATGCCGCGTGGCGTTTCGTGCGCCTCGATTTCGGACTTGCTTCGTCCTTCGTTCGCCCCTTCGCTTTGCCGTGCCATGATCGTGGGCTTGATCGTGTCGCTGCGCGGTCTTCTGAGGTAGAACAAGGGCAAGACGACGATGGGCGCTTCCAGCCCTTTCGCGCCGTGGACGGTCATCAGGCGCATCTTGTCGGTCGGCTGCGTGACGCTCTCACGTTTGATGGCGATTTGCAGATTGTCCAAATGTTCGAGAAACTGCGGCAACGTGGCGAAGCTTCTGTCGCGCGCGAAGGACAAGGCCTCCTCGCACAGGTTCTCGGCAGGATCCAGGTTGCGATGCGCCGCCAGTAGCGCTGCCGTGCCGCTGGATGCGTGCGGACAGGGACGCTCCAGCAGAAAGCGCAAGGCTTCAAAGGGTGGAAGCTTGCTCGCGTGGAGGCGCGCATGCTCCAGCCAGCGCGACGCGTCTGCGTGCGGGCTGCTGAGACGGAGCGTGTGCCAGAGGTTTTGAGATTTTTCCAAACGCGCGAGGCAGAGGGCTTGCAGCGCCTCTTCGGACAGGGCGAGGAAGGGTGTTTTGAGCAAGCTTGCCAAGTTCAGCTCGTCTTCAGGCAGGACGAGAAAGCGCAGCCACGCCAGCATGTCTTCGGCTTGCAAGGCGGCGGTGAGGTCGAACTTGTCGATATCCTCGCACGGCACTTTTCGCTCGGCGAAGGCGGCGAGCAGGGGTTGCATCAGATGCGTGCGTTGCGCTAGCAGCAGCAGCACATCGCCCGCACAAGGTCGTCGGGCTTCGGGCTGGTTGCCGTCCGAAAGCAGCGGCGCGTGTTTGCCCAAAACCTGCTCGGCGACGAAGGCGGCTATGGCTTCCGCCCATGCGACCTTTTGTTCTACGGCAGACAGGTCGGGGTTTGTTTTTGGGTTTATTTTTGGGCTTGTTCTTGGGTTTGTGTTTTGGTCGAGCGTGAGCAAGTGCAGCGATCTGCTACCGCCCTTTAGTTCACGGTGCGCCTTGTGGCGCAAGGGGCTTGGGGTGCTTGGCTTGTCGAGCGCGGGGCGACGGGGGTCGAGTGCTTGCAAGCTTGCCAGCATGGTCGGATCTTTGAAGATTTGGTCGACCGCCTCCAAGACGGGGGCGAGGCTGCGATAAGAGCCCTCGAGGGTCAGCTCGACGAAGGGCATGGCGGCTTCGCTCGCGCGTCTGCGAAAGTGTTCGCGCGCGGCGATGAAGCGGGAGAGGTCGGCACCTTGGAAGCTGTAGATCGATTGTTTCTCGTCGCCCACGACGAACAGCGAGCGCGCTCGTCGTTCGGCTTTCGGCAGGCGCGCGGGGGAGGAGAAGATTTCTTCGGTCAGCTGTTCGACGATGCTCCACTGGGCGTGGTTGGTGTCTTGCGCCTCGTCGATGAGGACATGGTCGAAGCTGCCGTCGAGCTTGTAGTGCACCCAGGGCGTTTGTGAGGATGCGAGCAGTTCGTGCGTCTTGTCGATGAGGTCGTCGAAATCGAGCGTGGAATTTCGCTGTCGACGTGCCTCCAGGGCTTTCACGCTTTCTTCGGCGAGCGCGTACAGCGCGAGGTTGATCTTGCACAGGCGTTGCTGCTCTTCGTCGCGCGTGAGCTTGGCGAGCCGCTGGGCTTCGCGCTGCAAACCTTCTGCCATGCCGTTCGGCAGCAGGTTGAGCGTGTCTTTGTTCAAGACGGCGAGTTTGGGAAGCGATCCTCCTTTCGTCAAAAAGAAGCTTCGATAACTTTCTTCGTCGCTGTGTTCTTCTGCGCCTTTCAGCCAAGTTTCGAGCTGTTCTTTCTTCTTGAGGTCATTGACCCCCAATTTCGAGCGATGTTGTTCGAGCGTCTGTTCCAGTCGTTCCAGCACTTCGCGTGCTAGCGGTGGTGCTGTCGTTTGTGGCGGAGAGGCGAAGAGTTTGGCGATCGCCGCCTTGGCGCGCGCGAGTTCTTTGACCGAGCGCGAGCGCGCGGCGATATCGCTGACGCACTGGGCGCAGATTTCCAGTGTCATGACTTCGTTGATTGTCGCCAGCTGCTGTTGGCTCGTCGTTGCGAACATGGTGTCCCTGCCGAGCTGCTGTTTGCGTCCCTGCTCGACGAGACGGAAGTGGGGGGAGATGCCGCTCTCCCGCGGAAACTTGCCTAAGACCGACTGGCAGAAGGCGTGGAAGGTCATGACGCGCAAGCCCCCTTTGCAATCGAGGCTGCGCGTATGCAAGGTGAGCGCTCGCGCTCGCTCGTCGTCGCTGGGCTCGCGCTCGAAGAAGGTGCGGTAGAGACGGGTGATTTCTCCTTCTTGCGTGCAGCCCTTCAGCGCCTCCAAGATGCGCGTTGCCATCTCGGCGGCGGCGGCGCGCGTGTAGGTCAGGCAGAGAATACGCTCCGGAGCAGCGCCGTCGAGCAGCAGCGCGAGAAAACGTTGGGTCAGCAGCATCGTCTTGCCGCTGCCGGCAGAAGCCGTCACCCAAAAACTCGCGTGCGTCTCCTGGAGCGCGCGCTTTTGCTCCTCGTTCGGAGCAGGAAGAAGCGAGAGATCACTCGTCATCGAAACTCCACGCCTGCCTGCGCGCAAGGTGACGATAGGGATCGTAGCGTGCGCGCGATGGAGAAAGCGCGTGCGCACGATAAGGCGTGTCTTCGTGATCGAAGCGTCTTAACAAGGTTGCGTAATGTTGAAAGCAGGCGTCGGCGAAGGCTTGCGCCGATTCGAAGATTTGTCCTTGTTCGTTGGCTTTTTTTGCCCATACCTGCTCGTCGATCTTGTGCGTTGCGATGCCGCTGCGTTTGGCGGGAAAACGCCAGTAGCAAGCTTGCGGAAGGGACACGGGTTGGAGCGTTTTGCCCTCTGCTCGAAACGCGCCCCGTTGCAAAAGCCACGCGCCTAGCACCAGTTGGGGTTGTTCGAGGTTGCTCAAGATTTTTCGCGAGGGCGGTTCGCCCGTCTTGTGATCGATCAGCCACCATTCGCCGTCTTCTGTTTCGACGACGAGGTCGGCGCGCGCCGATAGGGTGAGGCTGCGTTCTCCTCCTTGTTCCTCTCCCTGTGCTTGTCCTAATGCGAGTGCGTGTTCGCCTGTCACCTCGCACCACAGATTTCGAGGGTTGAGCGCTTTCACGCGCACGAGCATGCGCGCTGCGCTGCGTTCCAGTTGTTCTTGCCAAAAGGCTTCTGCGAAGCTTGAAGGGGCAAAGCGTGCCACTTGCCGAGTGACGATGTCCTTCAATGCTTCTGCGGCGAGCTGTTTCCTGTCGTGGGCGAAGCGACGAAGGATTTCTTCAAAGCAGGTGTGCAAACAGCTGCCGTAAAGTTGGGCTTCGCTGGTGGCGACCAGGGGGTCGAGGGGAACGAGGCGCAGCACTTGGCGCGCGTAGATGCTGTAGGGGTCTTCGTGAAGGTCCGAAAGCTTGGTGAGGCTCAAGCGCAACGGACGCGCCGCTTGGGCTGCTGTTGGCTGAGGGCGTTCGGAGAAAGCGGTCGCGGATGTTTCGCCCTTCGTTTTTTTCTCGCCGCGTTGCAGCTGGGCGAGCCATGCGCGCAGTTCTTTCTCGCGCGTCAGATCGCGGCAGGGGTTGCAGGCTTGCAGGCGTTGGACGAAACGTGAGGGTTGTTGCGGTCTTCCGTGGTGGCGAACGGCGTGCGTGACGATCACACGTTTCGGCTCGCTTGCAAAGTTGACGAAGTCGAGCGCGCTCAACCCGATCTTGTGTTCCAAGGGTTTCAAGCCAATCTTGGTGCGTAGGCTTTCGGGGAGGAAGGGGCTCTTGTCGGGGTCTGCGGGCCAGCTGCCTTCGGTCATGCCGCCCAGCACGAGCAGGTCGAAGGAGAGCAGGCGTGCCTCCAACGCACCCAAGATCGCGAGACGGGGGTGGGTGGGGTACAAGCCACGCGTTTGCTCGGCTGCCAAGAGAGATTCCAAGGTGAGAAGAAAATCTAGCGCGACATCTTCTCGCACCTCTTTTGGTATTCCCTCTTGCGTGTTGTCTTGTGAGTGATTTTGCGAATGATTTAGTGAGTGATTTAGCCAATGATTTTGCCAGTGATCGTGCAAGGTGTCGCAAAATCGTTTCAGCTCCTTGCCACCCTCCAAGCGGTAGAGCGGGTGTTCGTCTGATGAGGGCTTCGCTTTTGCCGCATCGTCCTCGCTTTCGGCGAGGGCTGCGAAGTCTTCGGCGCACTGGCGTTGGCAGCGCAACAGCTCGAGGCGCGAGGCAGAGTTTGTCTCCGAAAGTCGTTCTTGCAAAGGAGCGAGCGTCGCTAATGCTCGCGCGAGCAGGGTTGTGGATTCTTCGCTACCCTCGCTTTGTTCCAGCAAGGTTCGCAAAGCGGACAAGTCCGAAGTTGTGCGCTGTGTTTTTGTGGGATCGGAGCGATCGGGTTTTCTGAGGACGCTGCTCTCGAATCTCTGCCACGCGCGCGCGAGCTTGCTTCCCGCGCATGCGAACAGGGCTTGAAGCGCGACAATGTCTATTTTCAAAGCGGATGTTTTGTCAGGGGCGACATCGAAGCTGTTCAACGCGAACACTTGAAGGGGCAGCAGGAAGAGCCGCGCGGCGCGGCTTTCGGAAAGGGGTTGTTGCGCCGTATCCTCGATCTCGATGTTCCACCGTCCTTTCAGCGCGCTGCGTACGCGGCGTGCGAGCATGCGATCGCGGGTGACGAGCGCGGCGCGTTGTTCGGGCTGTTCCAACGCCTCGCGCAGCAGGAGCGCGATCAGGTCGGCTTCTTCTTGGGCATCAACGCAAGGCAGCACACTCAAGCCCCAGGAAACAGAATCTTGCACAACAGAATCTTGAACAGAATCTTGAGATGATTCGCTCGCGAGGGGTGCAGGATGTTCCGAGAAGGCTCGCTCCAAAAGGTCGACGCGCTGCGGGTGTGAGGAGGTGGGGGAAGTGGGGGAGGTGGGGGAAGTGGGGGAAGTGATGGAGTAAGGTTCTACAAACGTTGCTACTTGTTGTTCGGTCATGCCCCATGCTTTGAACAGCGCGAGGAAGGGGTGGAGGGGATGGGTCGGCTTGGCGGCGGCTTCAAAGAAGGCGCGGCAGGAAGAAAGGTCGAACAGCGCGGGACAGCCGGCAAGCACGACCTGTCCTTGTGGCAAGGCAAGGGTTGCGCGCATCAAACGTGCGGTCGCCTTCACGCTACCGGTCGAACCCGCCACGATGACGGGGTGCTTGTGCTTCGCAATGCTTTCGGCGATGCGCGAGAGAGCAAGCACGCGCTTGGTGTTGGGGTCTTGCAAGCCTCGCTCTTTCAACACCTGCGGCCATGCGTCGATGACGATGCGCAAGAATTCGAGCGCGTCGCGCCAATGGGCAGCGCAGTTGGCGGGCACCAGGTCGGGGGTCAGGGTCTTATTGGCAAGCACTTCTTCCAGGGCGAAGTCCTGGTGCAAGTGCTCCAGCGCGCGTGCGAGCGACACGGCTGCGTTCAGCGATTGCGAGCGCGCTGTCTGATCGTTGGTCTCTAACCACTTCTCGGTGAGCTGGGTGAGGAATAGCAGTCGTTGGAGGGTGGAGACAGCTTCTTGCTTGCTTGCTTTGTCGTTATCCTCGTCGTCATCCTCGTCGTCATCTTCGTTGCCATCTTCGTCGTCATTCTCGTCGTCATCTTCGTTATCATCTTCGTTGTCATCGCCCAACGCCCTGATGCGCGGCAGCACGACAGCGTGCGCGGGGCTTTGTTGCAACAGCGCCCGTTGCAGTTCGACGCGGGCGCGACGGCTCGGCAAAAAGATCAGCCATTCGGACAAAGATACCTCCCTGCCCTTCGCCTGCGCCAAGATGCCGCGAGCCAACGTCTCGATGAAGGGGTGGCACGCGGGAACGCTGTAGAGCTTGCCGCTAACAGCCGTAGAAGAAGGAGCGCTCATGGCGATGCGTTCAATCGTCTCCACGCGCGACGCGCTTGCAACAAGGCTTTGGGGTCGCCCACATGTAGCCATCGTCCGCGCCATACCTTGTCGAGCGCCAGCCCGAACAGCCTGCCCGCCGCTGCTTCGTGCGCGTAGAGCTCGGTCAGCGAATAGGGCGTCGGTTGGGTATTCACAGGACGAAAGGAACGAAAGGCGTGGGCGGTGAGAATTTGCACGCCGAGGTAGCGAAAGGCAAGGCGTGCATGGTCGTCATGCTCGCACGAGGGTACAGGAAAGACGAGGGGAAAGGGGTTCGGCTCAAGAGCGAGGGACAAGGGACAACGCGCCAGCATGTCGGCTTGCGTTCCTTGCTGTCGGGAGAGCGCGAGCAATGCGCTTGCCTTCTCTACTCCATCTTCTTGCTGTCCCTCCTCTTGTCGCTGAAGACGCTGCCACCCCTCTGCAAGACAGGCGAGCAGGGAAGGGCAAGGAAAAGAGGAAGAAGCAGAGTCAGAAGCAGAGTCAGAAAAAGGCGCAGAGAGGGGGTCGTGCCACAAGGCATCGGCGTTGACGACAAAGAAGGGCTGCTCTCCTAGCAAGGGCAGGGCGCGCTCGATAGCACCGCCGGTCTCCAACAGCTCGGGTTCGCGCAAGAGCGTGACGCCTGCAAGTCCCTCGCAGGCTTTCAGCAGGGCGTCGGCACGATAGTGGGCGTTGACGAAAATACGCTCGACACCCTGCGCGCGCAGTCGCTCGATTGCGTGCAACAACAAAGGCTTGCCGCCGAGCGAGACCAAGGGCTTGGGCTTTTGCGCATACCCGCGCATGCGTTTTCCCAAGCCCGCCGCCAAGACGAAAGCACGTTTGATGGCAGGAACATCGCCACGCACGCACGTCTTCTTCGACTTCCCATCCTTCGCCTTCCCGTCTTGCACCTTCGTGTCTTGCGCCTTCGTGTCTTGCGCCTTCGTGTGTCCGTCCTCCAAGAGATTGTCCGCAAAGCTTTGCACCCATCGGTCAGGCAAGGTCAAGAGGGCGCGACGTTGCGAAGTGTCGGCGTTGTCCGTCGCGTAGGCAAGAAGCAGGTGAAACAGCGCTCCGTGCGCTTGACGCAACAGCCGAGCCTTGAGAGCAGGATGAAGCCGCTCCGCCCACTCGATCATGACAAACCCGTTGTGCAAGGCTTCTTCCAGCCCCAAGTCGAGCGTTTGCTCTTGTTGCAGACGGTAGAGGTCGGCGTGAAGCACCAAGCCTCTTGTCGTCTCGTAAGGCTGCAACAAGGTGAAGGTCGGACTCGCTACCAGCGTGCGCTCTCGACCCTGCTCGTCGTCGAGCGCTTGGACGATCGCACGCGCCACCTCCGTCTTTCCCGTTCCCAGCGCGCCCTCCAGCAACAGCAGTCGACGCTTTGCCACCAATGTCGAGAAAGCTTTCGCAAATGTGTTGGCAAATGTGTTGGCAACCTCGAAGCACCGCTCGTCATCGGGGCGGTGATCAGGTTTGTCGTGGCTCCGACAGGTGAGGCTCGTCGACACGCGTTCGCTTGACAGAGACGCCAGCAGACAGAGGGCTAGGTCGTGCCGAAGCTCTGGATGAGCGATCCCACAACAAGGTTCCAGCCGTCGACGAGAACGAAGAAGATGAGCTTGAACGGCAAGGAAATGATGATCGGCGGAATCATGAGCATGCCCATCGAAAGCAGGATCGATGCGACGACCATGTCGATGATCAGAAACGGAATAAACAGCAGAAAGCCAATTTCAAAGGCTCGTCGCAGCTCCGAGATCATAAAGGCAGGGATCAAGACGCGCATGGGCGTTTGCTCGGGCCTGTCGACATTCTCGATGTTGCCGATGTCGAAGAAGAGACGCAGATCGTTCTCGCGCACTTGAGCGAGCATGAAGGTGCGCAAGGGTGCGGAGGCGAGTTCGAAAGCCTGGCGTTGGTCGATCTGCTCGGCGATGAGCGGAGCGATCCCCTCGTCGTACGACTTGACGAACGTCGGTTGCATGATAAAAAACGACATGAACAAGGCAAGGCTGACGAGAACGCTGTTCGGCGGCGTTTGCTGCGTGCCGATGGCGGTGCGCAAGATCGACAGCACGACGATGATGCGCGTAAACGAAGTGACCATAATCAGCAACGAAGGGGCGAGCGTGATGACGGTCAGGAAGACGACGAGCTGAACCACACGTCCGGTGATGCTGCCGCCCTCTCCGAGGTCGAGCGAGATGCTCTGCGCTACCGCCTCAAAAGGCAACAGCAAGCTTGCAAGCCCGCCCGTAAGAAGCAACAGCCCCGACAGGGCTATCGTCCGCCGTCTCATGCTGGGGGGAGCCTTCGTTTCGGTTTTGCCAACGTCAGCGTGTCGAGTAGTTGCTCGTT
This sequence comes from Alphaproteobacteria bacterium, assembly GCA_014239005.1. Taxonomy (GTDB): domain Bacteria; phylum Pseudomonadota; class Alphaproteobacteria; order JABAAW01; family JABAAW01; genus JABAAW01. Next base: position 11,779 of record JABAAA010000026.1, read on the forward strand.
GTTGTGCGAGAGCAGCAGGATGTAGCGTTTGTCGCGGTAATCGACAGCGACGATCCTCCTGCGCGCATCGAGCGCCCTCACGTTTGCCACAGCGAAGCCCTCGTCGCTGTTGAGCGCGGGAAGACGCAAGGCGCGCGGCAGCAGCCGTCGCCACGCAGGCGGCAGGGCGTGCGAGAGGCGGCGCGTGCGCATGCCGCCCTGCGTCATCTGCCGCATGACGAGGGCAAAAAGCCCTAACAGCAGAAAGACGGCAAGCAAGGCGCTTATGTAGGTGATCATGTCCATCACATCGAAGAGGTGTCGGGGGGGCGGGCGTCGTCAGGTTTTTTGCGGGAT
>JABAAA010000270.1 GCA_014239005.1 Alphaproteobacteria bacterium
GGGGGGCTGTGTTGGACGAGTATGGAGCGGGCCTTTGCAGGATGGCTGGGCGTGGAATAAAATTTTTTGCGGAGGTTATGAGATAGGTTAACTTCAGCGCGACGATATAACTTCCGTCGCTCGCGCCAACATGAGCAAAGAAAGTACGGGATGTGAGAAAATCTCTATACATTGAGAAGAGAATCTGTTTATGGATTTTGTTTCTCGTTGCCTTTAATACGCTCTACCCATGCTTTGGCAATTTTTACCCCTGCATCGATTTGTTTCTCCGTTAATTTTTCTTTCAATTGAGATTCAGTTTTTTTTGCATTGTCATGCCCCAGCTTGGAAGCAATCAGCAACAACGCATAAGAGGTTAGGACATCTTTTTCGATACCATAACCATTAAAGTACATGATAGCAAGGTTGTTAAGTGCCTCAGGACTTCCGTGTTCTGCCGCTTTGCGCATCCACTTGACAGCCTTTTTGTAATCTTGTTCGATGCCCGTTCCCTTTGCATACAAAGCACCAAGGTTCGATTGCGCCAACAAATGACCCTGTTCCGCCGCCTTACGCCACCACACGGCAGCTTGTTTTGAATCTTGTCGAACGCCTTTTCCCTCTTGGTACATGATGCCCAAATTGTTTTGGGACAAAGGCTCTCCTTGCTCGGCTGCTTTTTGATACCACTTGACTGCTTGTTCGTAATCTTGAGGCACTCCCTTTCCGTCGCGATAAAACTCTCCCAAGATGCCTTGCGCCATGTCGTGTCCTCCTTCCGCAGCCTCGCGCAACAAAGGAAGGGCTTCCGTGTAGTCTTGCTCAAGGTAGAGCTTGTGTGCTTGCTGGA
>JABAAA010000271.1 GCA_014239005.1 Alphaproteobacteria bacterium
AGTAATTTAGATCGACTATATCCATCATTAAAAAAGATAAGAAAAGGGAAAAGTGGTATGAGCTTTAAACCAGGTACTAAACGTGTACTAGCTACTAGACGTAAACCAGGTACTAAACGTGTACTAGCTACTAGACGTAAACCAGCTAGTAGAGGTAAACCAACTACTAGACGTAGACCAGCTAATATGACATGAATTTTAGATGATCTTTTTATTTGAAAAAGTGCGTTATACAGTATAGTGTGTATTAAAAAAGAAATTCCTAAGAAGAATCATCATCTACATGTTAAAGATTACCACAGTTATCAAACCAAGCAATATCACCAAAATTTAACATGCGATTTATTGTTCTAACAGGGTGTAATACAAAGGCACGGCAAAATGGGATTTGAACCCATAGTGGAAATGGATCGAGGAGGATTCGAACCCATAGTAAAAGCGGACTCGGGATATTCAAACCGACGGGGGTGCAAACTCAAACTACTAATGAGAATCAATATGCAATGAAGATGGACCTGCAGTAAACTATTGGGCGCATTTAAATCACCATATTTCTTGATCTTTATGTTACGTACAACTCTTATGATGTAAGAGTTAGAATTAATACGTTGCGGCAATAAATTATGCATAATATCTATTGTTTACACTCATATGATTTATCACATGTACAGATCAAAAAATATAACTATTCATTGGAATTTAAAAATATTTAAGATCGTGAGATGGTATTTTTTTGTCTAATTTGACTAATAGAATTGTATTTATATTTTTTCCCAGTATGATCATTTATTAGTTCAATAAGATTTTTTGTATAACCTTGAATTG
>JABAAA010000272.1 GCA_014239005.1 Alphaproteobacteria bacterium
GCAGATTGGTCGCGAGTCCGCGAATGCGGAACTCGCGCAAGGCGCGTCCCATGCGTTTTCCCGCCTCTTCGAGGCTTGGTGCCCAAGCGGTGATTTTTTCCAGCAGGGGATCGTAGTTGGGCGAGATAACCGCGCCTGCATACGCGCTGCCGCCGTCGAGGCGGATGCCGAAGCCCGTTGCCGAGCGGTAGGCGGTGATCCTGCCGTAATCCGGCACGAAGTTGTTGCGCGGGTCTTCGGTCGTGATACGGCATTGCAGCGCGTGTCCGTGGCAGCGAATGGATTCTTGGGGTGGCAACACTTCGGCGATGCTTGCCCCTTCGGCGAGCGCGAGTTGCGCCTTGACGATGTCGATGCCCGTGATCGCTTCGGTGATCGTATGCTCTACTTGGATGCGCGGGTTCACCTCGATGAAGTAGAGGCGTGTCTTTTCTGTGTCGAGCAGGAACTCGACGGTGCCGGCGCCGCGGTAGTTCGTCTCGCGTGCAAGCCCGAGCGCGTAGCTTATCGCATCGAGGCGTTGCTGTTCGTTCAGGTAGGATGCGGGTGCGCGTTCGACGATCTTTTGGTTGCGGCGTTGGATCGAACAATCCCGTTCGAAGAGATGCACGACCCCGCCCTTTCCGTCGCCGAGAATTTGCACTTCCAAGTGTCGTGCTTGGGTGACGAAATGTTCCATGTAGAGCTCGTCGCGTCCGAAGGCGGCGGAGGCTTCTCTGCGCGCTTGTTCGAGGGCGGAGAGCAGGTCTGCTTCGGCGACGACGGTGCGCATGCCTCGTCCTCCGCCTCCCCACGAGGCTTTGATCATCAGGGGATACCCCAGAT
>JABAAA010000273.1 GCA_014239005.1 Alphaproteobacteria bacterium
TGTGGTGGTTAATTGATAATTACCTAAAATTATTGCTGTATGATTACTTACAGAATGCTCTAATGATAATATTGACAATGCAATTATAATGCTAAATAATGTTACGGTAGCTTGTAAAATTGAATTATATAATTCTTCATTATATGTTTGGTGTTCAATTAATTTTGTAATGTTTGTTCAAATTATTAACAAGATGATCGGAACGATGAAAATTAATGATAATGTTGAAGAATGCTCCATAATATTATATTTCATCATTTATTAATGCTTTATTATGTTAATGAAGTTATTGTATGATATCACTTGCTCTTTATTTGTAGGCATAAATTTCGACATCAGAGATATTTTCTATATCAGTCCATATACTAAATTCATTAAAATCATAGGTCCCATGAGTTTTTATAATATCATTAAATTTTTGTCGTTTATTTTAAATTTCTTTGTGTGGATTGGAAATGTTAATATTTTGATACTGTGGGATATGTGTATAAACATTTGATTATATGGCAATATTGCTAAATAATATCTAATCATAAGATATATTATATTAATTACAAGATATGATATATTGAACAAAATAAAAATTTTTCTAAGTTATGCATATGAAGATAAATCAATTATAGAAAAATTAGTAAATGTGTTAAAACAATACAATATTGAAGCTTTTGTAGCTCATATCAACATCGAATCTGGTAAAAAATGGGCTAAGGAGATAAAAAATGCAATTAAAGAATCACAATTATTTCTAGCCGTAATTACAAAAAATTTTTATGATTCACAATATACTGATCAAGAAATAGGTATTGCATTAGGAAATA
>JABAAA010000274.1 GCA_014239005.1 Alphaproteobacteria bacterium
CCGTAGAAGCCGCTGACAAGTGGTTGGCTGACAACGACAAGTGGAAAAAGTGGAAATAGGCTTTTTCCTGTCATGAGGCTTTTCTCCTCGCGTTGCCTTCGAGACAACTCTTGAGGGCGGCGCGGGGATAGCCTTTTGCAAAAAACAGAAAAAGGGAAGAGGGAGTGCGTGCGATGAACGAACGATCGTCTTCGAGACCTTTGTTGTCTTGCCGAGGGTTGTGGAAAGTGTACGGCGGGGGGCGAAGGCTGTCGAAATTCTCTTTCAAACCCTCGGAACTCGATGCCTTGCGTGCGATGGGAGGGGAACCCGCCGTCTGCGATGCGTCGTTGGACCTCCATCGCGGCGAGATTCTTGTCGTGATGGGGCTTTCGGGCTCTGGAAAATCGACGCTGATCCGTTGCCTTTCCAGATTGGTCGAGCCGTCGCACGGAACGGTCGTCTTTGAAGGCAAGAACTTTCTTCAAGCCAGCCTCTCGGAGACCATTGCGATTCGCCGACATCGCATGGGAATGGTCTTCCAGCACTTTGCCCTGTTACCGCATCGCACGGTGCTGGAAAATGTTGCCTTCCCACTAGAGATGCAGGGGGTGGGGCGCGAGGAACGCAGCCGCCGCGCGCGTGAGACGATCGGGCTGGTCGGCTTGGCTGCGCGCGAGGATTACTATCCGCGTTCGCTCTCCGGCGGACAGCAGCAGCGCGTCGGGATCGCTCGCTCGCTCGTTGTCCAGCCCGAGCTGTGGTTTTTGGACGAGCCTTTCTCCGCGCTCGATCCGCTGATCCGCCGAGAGATGCAGGACGAGTTTCTCAAAC
>JABAAA010000275.1:0-612 GCA_014239005.1 Alphaproteobacteria bacterium
TCGGGCTTGGTGGTGCTGTCGCGCTCGAGCTGGGCGGTCTTGCGAAATCCGTAACGATGTACGCGCGTACAGTATGTACGTACGCTTAACTTGCAAAGACGTACGTACGCAAAACGCTACTTTGCAAGATCGCTCCAGCCGCGCCACAAGCGCATTCCCGTTGTCACCAAGCACATTCCTGCAAACACGATTCCCAACAGCCAAAACCACATCGGCAACAGACACGCCAAGACAAAAAAGATCACCGTCTCCGTCGCCTCCGTCAATCCGCCCAAATAACAAAACGCTTTCGCCACAGGATGCGCGACAAGATGAGTCTCGCCCTCCTTCTGGGCTTTCTCCTTCACCCCTCCCCCCTTTTCGGCAATGGCATAAGCCAAGAAGGAACTTCCCGTGCCGATGAAGGAAAACAACAGCAATGTCGCCACAAGCCCGTTGCGCTCAAGATCGGCAATCGCAAAGGCTAAAGGAACTGATGCGTAAAACAGGAAATCACACACAATATCCAAAAATCCGCCGCGACGCGAAATTTCCTTTTCCAGCCGTGCACGCGCACCGTCCAAGCCATCGGCAAGGCGATTCAACACGATAAACGCCAAGCCCTCGTGGTAC
>JABAAA010000275.1:622-811 GCA_014239005.1 Alphaproteobacteria bacterium
GTCCGAAAGCGATCAGAACACTTCCAAACAACCCGCAGCCGAACCCGGCAAAGGTGATCTGATCGGCAGAAATTCCCAACCCCTTTAACCGCTTGGCGAAAATCTCCAGCGTCGGGGCTGCTATTCTTTGTAAATGTGCGTCCAGCATGATGGCATCCTTTCTGTGTTGGGGGTGTTGGTTTGTCTTTG
>JABAAA010000276.1 GCA_014239005.1 Alphaproteobacteria bacterium
GAGGAAAAGAAACTAACAAGGATTCCCAGAGTAATGGCGAATGAAATGGGATCGGCTCAAGCTGATAATCTCTGGCTGCGTGAATGTGGTCAGCGAATTGTAGTCTAGAATGGTCTCCTTGTGCTGGATGCGCTCAGGTAAAGTCCACTTGGAATAGTGTGCCAGAGAGGGTGATAGCCCCGTGTAACGTGTTTGTGCCTGAGTTGTATGCGTCTGCAATCGGTGACCGTTGATGAGTCGGGTTGTTTGGGATTGCAGCCCAAAGTGGGTGGTAGACTCCACTGAAAGCTAAATATAGTCACGAGACCGATAGTGAACAAGTACCGTGAGGGAAAGATGAAAAGTACTTTGAAAAGAGGGTGAAAAGACCGTGAAACCGTTAGGAGGGAAACGAACAGTCTGACCGTTGCGTCGGCAGGATTCAGGCAAGTTGTGTGTTAGTTGAGTCTGGTGGCTGTTGGCTGGTCTGAGTGTTCTGATCATGTAGGATGCAGGCCGATGCTCTAGAGTAAACTCGACCAACTCTGCTGTACTTCATGCTGTACGAGGCTAGTCACGCTCGTCTGTGTCCTGTGCTCTAGTAGTTCACAGGCACACACTGTATGATAGTTGTCTGGGTGAGGAAGGTGACCGTTTCTGCCTAAACTCTCTTGCGGGGGTTCAGGTGAGGAGACAGTGTTTATAGCCATACCCTTATAGGCAGTTGTCTAGACGAGTGAGGCAATACGGCACCTGTATCTGGTGTCCTTGATTCGATTAGATTCATTGTAAAAGATGGGTCTGCCG
>JABAAA010000277.1 GCA_014239005.1 Alphaproteobacteria bacterium
CCTGCTGCGAACAAAGTCAAGACGACGAGGCCAACATTGACGAACGCCGTGGCGCGAACGATCTGTTTGTGACTGCGTCCGTTTGCAAGGGCGATCTTGTAGAAATGCTTCTTGTGGGGCTGCCAAAATTTTTCGCGTCGGACGATTCTTTTGAACAAGGTAATTCCTGCGTCGCAATAGCCGTAGAGCGGCAAGATGACGGCAGCCTCCCAATGTCCGTACGAGCTTGCCAGCAACAAGAGGACAGCAAGCAAAAATCCTACGGGAATGCTGCCCGCATCGCCGAGAAATATTTTTGCCGGTTGCCAGTTGAGCAGCAAAAAGCCCGCCATCGAGGCGCCGAGGACAAGGGCGGAAAAAGAGACCGACATGTCGAAGTCGACATTGGATGTTGCAAAACCTACAGCGACCAGTCCTGCCGTGACGGAAAGAACCTGTGTGCCGCACATGCCATCGCAGCCATCGAGGAAGTTTACGAAGTTCGCGTAAGCGACGATAAACAGCAGGGCGAAGAGCTTGTCGAGCGCGTAAGGCACGTATCCGAGCAGAACTTCCCCCGGAATGAGAGTGATGACAAACGCTGTTGCGATCACTTGTAGCGACAATCGATAGACGACCGACTTGGGCTTCAGGTCGTCGGTGAGCGAGCAAAGGCACAAGACGAAGAGGATGGCAAACAGAACCAAAGAAAGGGTGGTGCTGTCGGGGTCGGCGAATCGATACAGCGGCAGGAACAAGCCGAACAATTTCGCGCTCAACAGAGAGCCGATCGTCACTGCCA
>JABAAA010000278.1 GCA_014239005.1 Alphaproteobacteria bacterium
TCTCGGAGGTGCGCGCTAGGGTGTAGGGGAAGATTAATTTGTTAGTCGCAATAGTCTGGAAGGATGGCTTTGACGGCTTGATTGATGTTTTGCATGGTACCTGATGCGCGGAGCGTGTTGCGGATTTGCTCGCGTGATTTTGTTGTTTGTTGTTCGTTGATGGCTTCGGCGGCGGCTTCTTGCTCGGCTTTTTTGCCGAGGGTGGCGAGGGCTTGGTGATGTTTGTTCTTGTCGTCGTAGCGTTTGATAGGAATTTTCTGAAAAGGTAGTGTATCGAAATCTCTATCGTTATTTCTAGTTTCTCTTATAGCAGGCTGTAAGATATCACTGTTAAGAATTGTTGCCAAATAATATGCTTCATTAATATTTTTTGTTGCAATGCGGTATAATTTATGCTCAATAATAATTTGATTCTTATCGCTGACAACAGCTGCCGTCATATTAGCACCGCTTCCATTATAAATAACACGATTGCCTAAGGGATTGCCTAAGAAAGCGAGTTGGTTTGAAAGTTTGTTGTTAAAATCAATTTGATCTAATAGTGTATGAGGAGGATTGGAAGTGCTATGTTCTTTCCAAAAATTACTTGCCTTTAACCAATAAGAAGTTAGATAAGATTTTGTTTCGTTTTTTTCTTGTAAACTTAATTCTAGAGGCATAATTAGACGATCAAGATCGAGAATACGAAAAGGCAAAAGTGCGTCACTCCACATAGCAGGTTGTAAGTCTCCTTCTGTCAATTCTCCTTCTTGGCTTCCGATAGATTTC
>JABAAA010000279.1 GCA_014239005.1 Alphaproteobacteria bacterium
GGGACGGAAAACGACTACGCAGGCGCAACCTACGCATTCGCCTATGTCGGTGGCGATATAAGGCTTACGGTGGCGAAGGGAGGCAATACGCTCAATATCATCGATTTCTCACAATACCCTTCAGGCTTCAGCTTCCACACGCGTAGTGGCAGCACGGACACAGCAATTCTTGATTCCTCGCTTGTTCTGCCCGCAATACATGGTAGCGAGGGTAACCCCTTCTTGGCAACGGCAGATGCCGACACCTTCACGGGTTCTGCAGACGCAGACTGGGTGAGCTACGCAGGATCGACTTCGGAGGTCACGGTCGACCTTAACGACAACTCTGCCAATTCAGGCGATTGGGCTACGGGAGACACGCTTACGGGTATCAACAATTTGATCGGCTCGGATCAAGCCGACACCTTGACCGGCAACAGCGAGGACAACACCCTGAGCGGCGGAATAGGCAACGACATCCTTACGGGCGGCGCGGGCGCGGACACCATCGATGGCGGTGAGGGAACAGACACGGCTAGCTATAGTGGCTCTGCAAAAGGAGTCAGGGTTGACCTTTCTCGAGCAACAGCGCAACGGGACTTCGAGGCGAACAACTTTGGCTTTACCGCCAACAACAACGAAGCCGAGGGCGACATCATCAGCAACATCGAAAACATCCGAGGCTCCGACCACGCCGACTGGCTTACGGGCGACGGTGATCGCAACGAACTCCACGGGGGCGTTGGCGACGACCGCCTTGAGGGCAACG
>JABAAA010000027.1 GCA_014239005.1 Alphaproteobacteria bacterium
GACATCGTCGATGTCGAAGAACTAACCCCCGTGCCGCGCTCGGACAAGACGATCCGAGGGCTCATCAATGTGCGAGGACAAATCCTGACTCTCCTCGATTTGCGCGCCTTCTTCGGACAACAAACCACGCCCTTCCAAAAAAACGAGTCCGCCATCACGCTCGAATACCGCGGCGAAGACTACGCCATCGCCGTCGACCAAGTCAAAGACATCATCGGTTTGAACGAAGCATCCTTGCAAACAAACCTACCCAACCTCTCCCAGACCATACGTGCCTGCTCCAAAGGAATCTACCGCCTCGACAAAAACCTCGTCCTCGTCTTGAGCATGGCCAACACCATGCAACGCATCGTCAGCAAGACGCGAAACAGCAAGTCCGATTCATGGGCAGACATCATCGAAGGAAACTGACCTCCCTACTTACAACCGCCTACTTACAACCGCCACACCTTCTCTCTGAACGACGCCGCCTGCGGCTCGTTCGCAACGGCGAGAATGCCCTCGCCGCAACGTTGCCAAATACTCCTGCCGACATGCCGCCCCTTCTCCGAAAGCAAGCCGATGCCGCCACCCGCAAGCTCTACCAGCAGCAATCCCGCCGCACAATCCCAAAGCCGTAAGCCCTCCCCCCAAAAGCCCTCCAAACGACCGGCAGCCACATACGCCAAGTCCAACGCAGCGCAGCCTCCCAGACGAACGCCACAACAGCCCTCCACGGCGAGGCGAAACGAAGACAAAAAACGATCGCTCGCAGAAGAGGCGCCAACACCCTTGTCGAACGACAAAGCCGTCGCGTACAGGCTGTCGCCCAACGAATTCCTGCTGCTCGTGCGAAGACGCGTATCCTTGCCGTCCGCATGCAAAAACGAACCCACACCGCGCTCCGCCCAAAAGCCCTCGAAACGCAACGGGTCGTACACCACCCCCGCGACGATGCCCGCAGCCTCATCTTCCACCGCAATCGAGAGCGACACATGCCCGATCCCGTGCATGAAATTCAATGTCCCGTCCAACGGGTCGATCACAAAACGACGCGAACCCTCACCCTTGCTCTCACCCCTGAGATCACCTCTGTCCTCGCCCTTCGCAGAACGCTCGCCGCTCTCTTCCGAAAACACGCTATAGTGCGGACGCGCACGAAACAACTCGCGCACCAGCGACCCCTCGCAACGCAAACCAGCACTGGAGACAAAGTCGCCGAGCCCCTTCCTGCTCGACTGCAACTTCTCCAACTCGCCGAAGTCACGGCGCAAAAGCACGCTCGCGCGTTCTGCCGCGCGCAGCATCACGCCGATCAGTGGGGAACGAACGACAGCCACAAGAGCTCCACAAAAAGACTAAAACGAAAAGACCAACTTGCAGCTAGGACGAGACGCGCTCGACAAAGCTCAAGTCGGCAAGGCGCACGGCGATCTTCGTGCCGCGATCGATGTAGGGCGGCACCATCACCCTGAGCCCGTTCTCCAACACCGCGGGCTTGTGCGAGCCCGACTGCGTCTGTCCTTTCACCACCGCATCCGCCTCCGCGACGAGGCACTCCACGATCTCGGGCAAGGACACCGTCACCACCTCCCCCTCGCTCAACCCCAGCACCACCTCCATGCCCTCCACCAAAAAACGAGACGCCGTCTCCCCGATCAGAGAAACATCCAGACTCAACTGCTCGTAGCTCCCGCTGTCCATAAAGGTGTACTCCCCGTCACCCTGCCCGCTCTTGTACAAAAACTGAAAAGTTCGATCTTCCAACCGCACCCGCTCCACCGACTCCGAGGCGCGAAAACGCACTTGGACGCGCGTCCCCCCTTTCACATCGCTCAACTCGCACTGCAAGAACGCGCCCCCCTTGCCCGGCTTCACATGCTGCGTCTTGACGACGCGCCACACCCTCCCCTTGTGCTGAATCACATTGCCCACCCGCAAGCTGTTGCCGTCAACCTTCATCCTTTGCCTCCAACGAAAAACGCGTCAAAAAATCTTGCCATTCGCGCTGTGAGAACGCTCCCGGCGGACGCAAAACCTTCTGTCCTTGCAAAAGACCGCGCAACAGCACCACCTCGTCGCGCGACAGGTTCAAGCTCTCGAGACGATAGTCGACAAAGGCTTCGCTCGCTTGCGGAAAAAGCGGACGCACGATCTTCTCAAAAATCGTCTCGGCGTAAAGGCGGATTTCTTCTTGCGCGTGCCCGTCCAGCCGTAGCTCGAGGAAGTGGAACAGGTTGTGCAAGTTCGCCTTCCAGTAAAACTCCGTGTAGGTCGAGAGCGGGAGCGTGATGCGCGCGAGCTCGCGACTGACACCTTTCTCCAACAGGTCGCGGTAGAAGGCGAAAGCTTTGCGGGCGCGTTCTTCCAGACGCGCGGTCAGGCTGGAGCGTCTGTCCTTTTTGGCGAGCGTCGCATCCTCGCTTCGTCCTTGGCGATTATGCTCGGACTGCTTGCCGAGGCGCGCTTCGGCGAAAAGCGGCTTCTCTGTGTGGGGTTCGTTTGGCACATAGAATTCCTCGTGCATCTCGGAATAACGCGCCGAGTATTCGTTCAGGCTTGCCGTCCGATGGCGCACCCATTGTCGCGCGACGAAGAGGGGCAGTTTGACATGCAACTTCAGCTCGCACATCTCGAAGGGGGAGCTGTGGCGATGACGCATCAGGTAGCGAATCAGAGCCCGATCTTCGCGCGTTTTCTTCGTCCCTTTGCCGTAGGAAACGCGCGCAGCCTGGACGATCGCCGCGTCCGAACCCATGCTGTCGACCAACCGCACGAAGCCGCGGTTCAGAACACCGAAACGATCATCCTGCGCGGGCGTGCTAGAAAGGGCATCCTTTTCGGCGGCGCAGAAGGGCAGCACCGAGGACAGGGCAGATTGGCGGGGGCTGGCGGTGGGGGACAAGGCGAACAAGCAGCGACATTGGAAGGACAAGGACTTGTTTTTTTCTAGCAAATTCTGCCATACGCGCGCATGCCTTTTTTTCCTTTTCTTTCCTTTTCTTTTTGAGCTATAGAATCTCTTCTTCTGATACCTCTTTCTTTTAGGCATAAAAATTGCCATCATGGAGGTGCAAAGCGTTTTCCTTGCAACCCGCAAGGCAAGCTGCAAGGCAAGCTGCAAGGCAAGCTGCAAGGCAACCTGCAAGAGCCTTGTGCAAAAATCTGTGGATAACTCTGTGGATAACCCTATGGATAACCCAGTGGACAACTTCGGAGAAACATGGGAACAATGCTTGGAAAATACTCGGACAACCCCTCAACAACTCGTGAATAACTGCCGGACAACATCTCAATAACCTGTGGACAACTGCTGGACAACATCCCAACAACCTGTGGACAACTGCTAGACAACATCCCAACAACCTGTGGACAACTGCTGGACAATCCTTGAAAAACTCCGAATCCTTTGTGGATAACTCTGACAAAACAACAACTATCTTAAGAACAACCTGTGAATAACCTGTGGACAACTGAAGAATAACTGAAGAACACCTCAATACCACAATGACCCCTCGCCCTCACCCCCTCCTCAAAGAACTGCGCCTGCGCCTCTTCGCTCTGCGCGTCCTCGTCGCCATTCACGCTCACAAAGCCAAACGCATCCCAAAAGCCACGATCTCCATGCTGGCAGCAACGCTACGAGAGACCTGGCGAGCAACCTGGCGAGCAACAAAATCGGCAGGACGAATAACAGGAAAAGCGTTGCAAAAAACAGAAAACCTGTTGCGAACGATAGGAGGAGGCGCAAGTAGAGTACTAGGGAGAATCATAGGAAGGATCATAGGAAGGATCACAGAAATGGTCGTAAAAAGAGTCATCATGCGGTTCTTCCTTCCCGCGCTCGTCAAAACAATCCGCACAAGCGTTCCCTTGCTCGTCGGCTTTTTAGGCAATATCTGCTTAAAGTATCCTCGCCCGCTCGTCGGAAGCGCGCTCGTCCTCATCTCCCTCCTCTCACTCAGCCTGAGCCAAGCAACGCTCGCCACCCAAGACGCAACAGAGGGCGATCAAAAAACTGCCGACAAAATCACGCTCGCCGACAAGCCTCGGCTCTCCTTGCTGCCACAGGCTTGGAGCGCAAAACCCCCGCCCGAAAAACAACAAGAACAACCGCACAAGCCACAACAAGGCAAGCAACCCCAGAAAAAAAAGCAACGCGAAGCCTCGTTGCCTTCGCGCATCGAGTATCGCGTCGTCGAGCATGCCATCCGCAACAGCCTGTACGAGACAGCATTGGAGCATGGAATCGCTTTGCCTTTGCTGCGGCGTTTTGTCGATGTGATGAGTTACGATGTCGATTTCCAACGCGAAATTTGGGCAGGAGCAAGGTTTCGCATGCTGTTGAGCCAAAGGTTTCGGCTGGAACAAGGCGGCGCGTGGCAGCCCTTAGGAGAGGCGGTGTTGGAGATGGCAGAACTCTACACGGGGAGGAAAGAGTTTCGTTTCCATCGTAGCGGATGGGACAACGCCTTTTACGACGAGGAAGGAAAGCCCGCCAAAAGATTGTTGCGACGCACGCCGATGAGCGGGTTGCGATTGACTTCCAGATTTGGCATGCGGCGCCATCCGATCTTGGGTTACACGAGAATGCATAAGGGAGTAGATTTCGCAGCGCCTCGCGGAACGCCCGTCTTGGCGGCGGGGGACGGGGTGGTGCGCAAGAGAGTTTACGGAAGGGGTTATGGGCGTTATGTCTTGTTGAAGCACAACGATCGGCTGTCGACTTTGTACGCGCATATGCGCTCCTTTGCGCGCGGCGTGCGCGTGGGAAGTCGCGTTCGGCAGGGACAGGTGATCGGGTATGTGGGAAGCAGTGGCATGTCGACGGGAGCGCATTTGCACTACGAAATTCATCGCGACGGGAGAGCGGTGAATCCGAGACGGGTGAAGCTGCCAGAACCGAAATTGTTGGCGGAAAGCAAACGGGAGTTGTTTGACGAGAAGCGGGAACAAGACGAGACGTGGTTGGCACGAGGGGGTAGTGTGGAGGGGACGAGTGCGGTTGCAGCGTTACAAAAATTGGGATGTGGGATGTGGAGGGGGATGTGCGACGGCGGGAGACAAGCGCAAAAGTAACGAACGGGCGTCCCTCACCGCGAAAGAATTTTTGTATCGATGCGCTTTCTTAATGACAAAACGCAAGACGAACGAGACGTAAGTTATTTTAAGTTAATTTTGAGTTAATCTTGAGTCAATAGCTACTCTTTAGGTACTCTTTAGAGCTACTCTTTAGAGCTACTCTTTAGATATAGAAAAGATACTCTTTAGATATAGAAAGCTATAGAAGCTATAGACAAGTTTTGCTCCCTTCCGCGCGCGCCTTCCTTATGCGTATTTTCTATCAACACGCATATTGTTTCCAATCCATATTCGCAATCCCAACGATCACGGTAATAACGCCCCTCCCCCAAAGCCCGTTTCCTCCTCCATCCCCAACACAATGTTCATGTTCTGCAGCGCCTGTCCGCCCGCACCCTTCATTAAATTGTCAATCGCAGAAAAAATAACAACCCACCCATCCCGCCGATCCTCACAAACCGCCAACAGACAATTGTTCGTCCCCCTCACACGTTTCAACGAAGGTACCTCCCCCTCCCCCAACACCTCCACAAAAACACTGCCCCTGTAAGCTTCCGTCATCACCCTACGCAATCCATCAACACTCTCCCCTCCCAGCATCTTCGCCGAAAGCGTCACCATAATCCCCCGATCCAACGGTAACAAGTGAGGCACAAAACTCACCGAAGAAACTTTTCCATCCGCTTCCAATTTATCCAATTCTTTCAACCTCCACCGCAACCCCTGTTCGATCTCCGCAATATGACGATGTCCCCCTGTCGCATAAGGTCGGAAATTCTCGTTCATCTCACAATACAACAAATCCTCGCGCAAACTCCGTCCCGCACCGCTTACTCCCGAAGCAGCGCTCATAAACACCGTCCCCAACTCAACCCGATCCGCAACAGGCAACAACGACAACTGACACGCCGTCGCATAACACCCAGGATTCGCGATCAAACGCGACTTCGCAATCCTATCCTTGTTCCACTCGCTCAATCCGTAACAAGCATGAGGCTGCAACGCAGGCGTGGCATGCGCCTTGCCATACCATCGCTCGTACATCGCCAAATCATGCAATCGAAAGTCCGCCGAAAGATCGACGATCTTCAATCCCTCGTGCCGCCAAAGCTTCGCTATCACTTCCTGCGTCGTGCCGTGCGGTAGCGCGCAAAATGCCACATCAACCGCTCCCCAATCCACATCCTCCCACAAGGACAAAGCTGGCAATCCCGCCCCCGAAAATTGCGGCAACACCTCGCTTAACTGACAGCCCGCCCGACGCGAACTCGTCAAGGCGACGATCTCTATATCGTCCGCCACCGAACGCCGCAACAACAGACAGCGCAACAACTCCGAGCCCGTATAACCGCTCGCCCCCAAAATCGCAACACGACAAGGCATGGATACTTGCTTCCTTGCTTCCTTGCTACGCCAAACCTTACGGGGTTTTGGGCGTCAAGACCATGATCAGCTGTCTGCCTTCGATCTCCGGCGGCGATTCGACCTTGGAGAGATCGGACAACTCCTCCACGACGCGCTGCAACTTCTCGTCGCCAAGCTCGCGATGCGTCACCTCGCGTCCGCGGAAGCGCAACGAAACCTTCACCTTGTCGCCCTCCTCCAAGAAGCGCCGCGCCGCGCGCATCTTCACCTCAAAGTCATGCGACTCGATGTTGAGACGCAACTTGATCTCCTTCACATCGATCTGCTTCTGTTTCTTCCGAGACTGATGTCGTTTCTTCTGCAACTCATACTTGTACTTGCCAAAATCCATCACCCGCACCACAGGCGGCTTTTCGCTTTGCGCAATCTCCACCAAGTCCAACGAAGCTCGCGACGCTTCTTCCAGAGCATGCTCCAAAGGCACAACTCCCCTATTCTGACCACGTCCGTCGATCAGACGCACCTCCGCACTCTTGATCTCCTCGTTCGAACGCGGCATGTCACGACGAGGCGGCTGCAAATCCGTAGTAGGACGAGGCATTTACGAAACGCCCCCTTCGACAACTCCACGACAAGAACGAGGCAACAACCCCTGTTCGCTCAACAGCGACACCGCATCCGACAAAGCCATCACGCCCTCACCATCCTGTTTGCCAAAACCGCCGAAACGACGTAACGCGACCTGCTCGGCAACGCGTTCTTTCTCGCCGACAACCGCGATCACAGGTACCTTGCGTTCGCTATGCTCGCGCACCTTGTAGCCTATCTTCTCCGCGCGATCATCGAGCAGAACCCGCAAGCCCGCCGTCTCGAACGCTCGCGCACATTGCTGGGCGTAAGGGTCGCTCTTGTTGGTGATCGTCGCAACGACAACCTGAACCGGCGCAAGCCACAGCGGCAGCGCTCCGCCCGTATGTTCCATGAGAATGCCCAAGAAACGTTCCAACGAGCCCAAAATCGCCCGATGCAACAAGACGGGATGCTGACGCTCGCCGCGTTCGTCGATGTAGTGCGCTTGCAAACGGCGCGGCAAGACGAAATCCACCTGCCATGTGCCGCACTGCCAATCGCGTCCGAGCGCGTCGCGCAAGACGAACTCCAGCTTCGGTCCGTAGAACGCACCCTCGCCCGCGTTCAGCTCGGTTGCCAAGCCCGCAGCCGCCGCCGCTTCCGTGAGCGCAGCTTCCGCCTTATCCCAAAGCGCGTCCTCGCCTGCCCGCTCGCTCGGTCGATCCGAAAACTTGACGCTGATTTCGCTGAAGCCAAAGTCCTTGTAGATACTTTGCAACAGAACACAAAAACGACGCGTCTCCTCCACAATCTGACCTTCGCGGCAGAAAATATGACCGTCGTCTTGCGTAAAGGCGCGCGCGCGCATCAACCCGTGCAACGCGCCTGAGGGCTCGTTGCGGTGGACCTGCCCGAACTCGGCAAGGCGCATCGGCAGCTCGCGGTAGCTCACGACATCCTGCTTGAAAATCTGAACATGCCCAGGGCAATTCATCGGCTTCAGGGCAAAGGTGCGCGAACCTCCTTCTGCCGTCTCGTCTTGCTCGGCGATCGTGTACATGTGTTCGCGGAACTTCTGCCAGTGTCCCGATTGTTCCCACAGACTGCGGTCGATCAGCTGGGGGGTGCGCACTTCGTGGTAGCCCTCTTGCGAAAGGCGGGCGCGGATGTAACGCTCGCAGGTACGATAGAGCGCGAAGCCTTTTTGATGCCAAAAGACCGAGCCCGCCGCTTCTTCTTGAAAATGGTAGAGCCCGCGTCCAAGCCTACGGTGATCGGATTGTTTCGCGCGCTCGATGCGTTCCAAGTAGCGCTCCAGCTCGACGCGCGTGGGCCAGCAGGTGGCGCGGATGCGTTGCAACTTCGGCTCACCTCCTTTCCACAGCGCTTCCGAGACGCTCAAGAGCTTGAAGGCTGTTCCTACGCCCTTGGTCGACACGCCGTGCGGACCGCGGCAGAGGTCCAGCCAATCGCCTTGGTGATAGACGGTGATCGCTTCGTCTTCCGAAATCGAGAGGACATGCTCGGCTTTTAACCTTTCTCCCCGATCGCAGAAGTGGCGGTGTGCATCTTTTCTGCTCCACTCTTCGCGCTGGAAGGGGGAGTCGGTGGCAACGATCTTCGTCATCGCCTCTTCGATCGCGGGGAAGCAGGCGGGGGTAAAGGGGGTGGGGTGGAGAAAGTCGTAGTAGAAGCCTTCTTCGGTCGAAGGACCGAAGGCGAGTTTCGCCTCAGGATAAATCTGTTGGACAGCTTCTGCCATGACATGCGCGCAATCATGGCGCAGGGTGGCGAGAGCATCGGGGTTGTTCGAGGGGAAATCCCTTGTTGCGTCTTGACGGACGGATGGAGGGGGAGCGACAGCTGGGGCGGGGGGAGCGCTGTTCTTGGCTTGTTCGGTCGGCAAGGCGGACACAATCGATGAGCTTTCTAGGCGCGGGGGGGGGAGTGGCGAGGGGGATGCTTCGCGCAGAGTGAGGGGGGAGGTATCATATCTGTCGATCTTGTGGTTGCTGTTGCAAGGAATGGTAGGGCATGGCAGGGGGGGATGGCAAGTAAAAAATCCCAAGAAAAAAACCCCAAGAAAAAAAACCAGAGAGAGCGCAATAGAATAGAGAGGCGCAACAGAGAGCCAATAGAGAGCGCAATAGAGACCCTCTGTCTGTTACGCGTCCGCGCTGCTGTCCCCCCCCGTCCCTCCCGCCGCGAGCGCGCCCGCCAGCGACAGCCTCCGATACACCTCGCCAATCCAATTCGATACCAACAACTGCGCATAAGGTCGCCACGAATTGGAAACCGAAGCCTCAACATTGTCCGCAGGAAAATAACCGCGCGGCAATTCCGTTTCCAAACCCCGCTCCAAATCACGCCGATACTCGCGCGCCAAAGTATCCGCGTCATACTCGAAATGGTTGAACAAATACAAAGACCGATAACGCTCGTCCTCCAACAGACACATGCCCGCTTCGTCCGAATCGATCAAAATTTCCAAATCGCGCGGCAAATCCTCGCGCCGCGTCTCCGTGTGGCGAGAAACAGGAACAGGAAAAGGCGCATCACCAAACCCCGACAGCAACGGAGAACTGGAACGCAAACGCCGATGCGAAAACAACCCGAACAACTTCTCGCGCAACGCATGCTTCTCAACGCCGTAACGAGCATACAAGGCTGCCTGCGCAGACCAACAGACGAACAGACTGCCCCCCAGAACATGCCGCTCGCTCCACGAAAACAGACGCGACAACTCCTGCCAATAGGCGACATCCTCAAACGCCATCAACTCGACAGGTGCCCCCGTGACGATCATCGCATCGAAGTGCTCGTCGCGCACATCGTCCCAGGCTCGATAAAAATCCAGCAAGTGCTGCTCCGAAACATTCTTCGGCACATAACTGCCCATGCGCAAAAGCACAACCTCAACCTGCAACGGCGTGTTCCCCAACAGACGCGCAAACTGCGTCTCGGTCGCAATCTTGTCCGGCATCAAGTTCACAAACAAAAAACGCAAAGCACGGATGTCCTGACGCAACGCGTACGTCTCCTCGATCAGACGCACGCCTTCGTGCGACAGAATCGAACGCGCGGGAAGATCGTCAGGAACCTTGATCGGCACGAGTAAATAGTCGCCGTTGTTCGAAGATTCAGTTGCGCTCAACCGCTGCGCTCAAGTGCCTGATCCAAGTCCGCCTTGATGTCGTCGATATGCTCGATGCCAACCGAAAGCCGCACATAGCCCTCAGAAACGCCGCTCTCTTCGCGCTCTTTGGACGAAAGCTGCCCGTGCGTCGTCGAGGCAGGATGCACCGCCAAGCTGCGCACATCGCCTAAGTTCGCCACATGGCAGATCATCTCCATCGCGTCGATGAACCTCTTGCCCGCAGACAAGCCTCCTTTCAACTCGAAGCCCAGCAAGCCTCCGAAAAATTCCTCGTCCCCACCTTGCAGAATCGAGAGCGCCTTCTTGCGCGCCTCCCCTTTCAGCAAGCCCGGATAGACGACACGAGCCACCTTGTGGTGCGCAGACAAAAACTCGGCTGCCGCTTGGGCGTTTCGAGAATGCGCCTCCATACGCAAGGGTAGCGTGTTCAGCCCTTGTAAAAACAAAAAGCTGTTGAAGGGAGAAAGCGCACCTCCCAGGTCGCGTAGCAGGACGACGCGCGCACGAAAGACATAAGCGCGTCCTTCCAGTTCGAGCGACGGGTTTTTCACGAGTTCGGAAAACACGACCCCTTTGTAGTTGGGATCGGGGGCGTTCAGGGTGGGAAAACGTTCGGGGTGCTGTTGCCAATCGAAGTTTCCTCCGTCGACGATGAGCCCGCCGACGGCGTTGGCGTTGCCGCCAATGTATTTCGTCATCGAGTAGAGGACGATGTTGGCGCCCATATCGAGCGGTCGACAGAGAATCGGCGTGGTGGTGTTGTCGATGACGAGGGGAATGCCCAGTTCTTTGCCGATCTTGCCGACTTCTTGAATCGGAAAGGGGACGAGCTTGGGATTCGCCAGCGTTTCGCCGTAAAAAGCACGGGTGCGTTCATCGCTCGCTTTTCGGAAGGCTTCGGGGGTTTCGGGATCGACGAAGCGCACTTCGATTCCCATGTCCTTGAAGCCGTTGGCGAACAGGTTTCGAATTCCTCCGTAGAGCGCTTGCGAGCTGACGATGTTGTCTCCGTGTCGCGCGATGTTTTGGATGGCGTAGGCGACGGCGGTTTGTCCCGAGCTGACGGCGAGCGCGGCTACTCCTCCTTCCAGCGCGGTGAGACGTTCTTCCAGAATGGCGGTCGTCGGATTATGCAGGCGCGTATAGATGTTGCCGTGTTCTTCCAGCGAGAATAGGCGCGCAGCTTGTTCGGTATCGTCGAACTGGTAGGCGACCGTTTGGTAGAGGGGGGGGGTGGAGGCGCGCGTCGTCGGGTCGCTGCGGTAGGCGGTATGGAGTGCGCTGGTCGCAGGCTTCCAAGCAGAATTGTGATGTCGGGAAAAAGACATGGTAGTTGCGGTAGCGTCCGAATCCGTGGTGGGAAAAACGTATTGTAGGAGAGCGGGAAGAAAATAGGAAGAGTTTTTTGCATATTTTTGTTTTGAAAGAAAGGCAATGCGCGTCTGGGTCTGGGCACTCGTGCTTGTGTCTTTTTATAGCGCGCACTCGCCTACAAACGGGCTGTACGTCCAAGTCAATTTTGGTTGTCGATTCTTGTTGTCGATTTTGGTTGACACTTTTTCTACACAACCCCTCTACCCCCTGCTACACTTTCCCCGAGAAAACAACCCCTCCCCCATGAATGACCCAGCTCCAGCCCCAACAGATCACCCTCACAACCGCAGACAACCTTCGTCTCGCCGTCACCGCATACCGCGCATCCTCTTCCTCCGCTTCTCCCTCCCCCTCTTCCTCCGCCTCTCCCTCATCCTCTTCCTCCGCCTCTCCCTCATCCTCTTCCTCCGCCTCTTCCTCCGCCTCTTCTTCATCTTGCGCAAAGCCCGCCATCCTCTTTTGTTCAGGATACACTTCCGATTCGAGCGGAACGAAAGCGACGCGCATCCTCGACTTCGCCCAAAAAACCGACACTACCGCCGTCCTCTTCGATTACAGAGCGCAC